>JAKQLM010000716.1 GCA_029567145.1 Pseudomonadota bacterium | reverse complement strand
AGGGCGCCGCCGAAACCGGCCCCTCGGTGCCGCCCGTCTCGGGATGGCCCGGCAGGAAGGGCGCCAGATGCGCCTTGACGCCGATCGGCCCCATGCCGGGACCGCCGCCGCCATGCGGAATGGCAAAGGTCTTGTGCAGGTTGAGGTGGCTGACATCGCCGCCGATCTCGCCCGGCTTCACCAGCCCGACCAGCGCGTTCATGTTCGCGCCGTCGATATAGACCTGGCCCCCATGGTCATGGGTGATCTTGCAGATTTCCTTGACCGTTTCCTCGAACACGCCGTGCGTCGAAGGATAGGTGATCATGCAGGCCGCCAACCGGTTGCCCGCCGCGACCGCCCGCGCCTTGAAATCCTCGATATCCACGTCGCCGTTCGGCGCGGATTTCACGACCACGACTTCCATCCCCGCCATCTGCGCCGAGGCCGGGTTGGTCCCGTGCGCACTGGTCGGGATCAGACAGATTTTGCGGTCATGGTCCCCCCGTGCCCGGTGATAGGCAAGGATGGTCAAAAGCCCTGCATATTCGCCCTGCGCGCCGCTGTTGGGCTGCATCGACATCGCGTCATAGCCGGTGATTTCGCACAGCTTCTGCGACAGGTCATTGATCGCTTCGGTATAGCCCGCCGCCTGATCGCGTGGAACAAACGGATGCAGGCTGCCGAACTCCGGCCAGGTGATCGGCATCATCTCGGCCGCCGCGTTCAGCTTCATCGTGCAGGACCCCAGCGGGATCATCGCCCGGTCAAGCGCAAGGTCGCGGTCCGACAACCGGCGCATATAGCGCATCATTTCCGATTCCGCCCGGTTCATGTGGAAAACCGGATGGGTCAGATAGTCGCTGCTGCGCAGCATCGGCTCGGGGAAACCCAGCGTCGCACGGTGCGGCGGCACGCCCTCGATCCCGAAGGCACGCAGGATGCGGACCAGAACCCGTTCGTCGGTGGTCTCATCCAGGCTGATACCAACCCGATCCGTCCCGATCTTGCGGAAGTTCAGACCCTCGCCGCGCGCTGCCGCCAGAATGCCCGCCTGCCCGACGCCAACCTC
>JAKQLM010000699.1 GCA_029567145.1 Pseudomonadota bacterium | reverse complement strand
CCCGGAACAGCAGGAAGGGCCAGGTGCGCAGCATCAGGCCAAAGGCCCTGGACAGGCTGAAATCCCACATCTTCAAAACTCTCCCACGTCCCGGGGCCAAGGCTGGCCCTACGGCGGGGGAAAATCAAGCCTTGCCGACGGGCCTGCGCAGCGGCACGACGCCCTGGGCCAGCCTTGCGTCCAACCCGCGCAAGGTCGCGGCGATCTGGGCGGCGGTCAGCCCGGCCTCGTCATACATCTGCGCCGGGCTCGCCTGGTCGATAAAGCGGTCGGGCAGCGTCAGCGTCCGGATCAGCCGCCCCCGGTCCAGACCGCCCGAGCCCGCCAGATACTGCAGCACCTGCGCGCCAAAGCCCCCGACCGAGCCCTGTTCCAGCGTCACCAGCGCGCCGTGATCGGCGATCAGCCGGTCGATCAGCCCGGTGTCCAGGGGCTTGGCAAAGCGGGCATCGGCGATTGTGACCTTGATCCCTTCGGCCTCCAGCACATCCGCGGCCGCCAGGGCCTCGGCCAGATGGGCACCAAAGGACAAAAGCGCCACCCGATCCCCGTCGCGGATCATCCGGCCCTTGCCGATCTGCAGCACCTCGCCGCGCGCGGGCAGGTCCACGCCAACCCCCTCGCCGCGCGGATAGCGGAACGCGATCGGCCCCTGGTCATGGGCTGCGGCGGTGGCCATCATGTGAACCAGTTCCGCCTCGTCCCCCGCCGCCATCACGGTCATGTTGGGCAAGGCCGACAGGAACCCGATGTCAAAGGCCCCGGCATGGGTCGCACCGTCCTGTCCGACCAGCCCGGCCCGGTCGATGGCGAACCGGACCGGCAGGTTCTGCAGGGCGACGTCATGCACGATCTGGTCATAGCCGCGCTGCAGGAAGCTGGAGTAGATCGCGCAGAACGGCCGCATGCCACTGGCCGCAAGACCTGCCGCAAAGGTCACGCCATGCTGTTCGGCGATGCCGACATCGAACACCCGCGCCGGAAAGCGCCTTTGCAGGATGTCGAGGCCCGTGCCCCCCGGCATCGCCGCCGTGATCGCCACGATGCGCGGATCGCGCGCGGCCATCTCGGTCAGTTTCTCGCCGAAGACCTGGGTATAGCTGGGCGCGTTCGACTTGCCCTTGGCCTGCACCCCGGTCGCCACATCAAACTTGGCGACCCCGTGATACTTGTCATCCGCGCCTTCCGCCGGGGCATAGCCCTTGCCCTTGACCGTGACGCAATGGATCAGCACCGGCCCCGTCGCCCGCGCCTTGGCGGCACGCAAGGTTGCCAGCAATTGCCCCATGTCATGCCCGTCAATCGGGCCGATGTAGTCAAAGCCGAACTCCTCGAACAAGGTGCCCCCGCCCGGAAGGCCGGTGACCAGCGACCGCGCCCGGCGGGCACCGTCACGCACCGGGCCGGGCAGCGACGCCTCCAGCCCCTCGGCCGCGGCCTTCAGCATGGCCAGCGGGCCCTTTTCGGCAATCGCGTTCAGATAGGCCGACATCGCGCCGACCGGGGGGGCGATGGACATGTCATTGTCGTTCAGGATGACGAACAGCCGTTCCTTCAGGTGGCCGGCGTGGTTCATCGCCTCATAGGCCATGCCCGCCGTGATCGCGCCGTCGCCGATGACGGCCACGGTGTCGCCAACCGCCTGCCCCATCTGGCGCGCCATCGCGAATCCCAACGCCGCGCTGATCGAAGTCGAGGAATGCGCCGCCCCGAAGGGATCGTACTCGCTCTCGGACCGCTTGGTGAACCCGCTAAGGCC
>JAKQLM010000696.1 GCA_029567145.1 Pseudomonadota bacterium | reverse complement strand
TTTCCGGGCGGCGACATTCCCCGCGACCGGGGTGTCTGCACCGATGTCGTCATCCGCGCCCTGCGCGACGGCTGGGGGATCGACCTGCAACTGGCGGTTAACCGCGACATGAAGGCGGATTTCGCGGCCTACCCGGCGCTTTGGGGCCTGTCCACGACCGACCGCAACATCGACCACCGCCGGGTGCCGAACCTGCAGGCGCTGTTCACCCGCATCGGGGCCGAGCTTCCCCAGGACGACGGCCCCACCCCCTATCTGCCCGGCGACATCGTCACCTGGACCCTGCCGGGCAATCTGGATCACATCGGTATCGTCTCGGACCGGCGGACCGCGAACGGCACGCCCCTGATCCTGCACAACATCGGCGGCGGCGCGCAGGAAGAAGACATCCTGTTCGCCTATCCTATGACCGGCCACTACCGCATCGGCGCGACCGAGGCGGACCGCCTGCAGGCGCTGGCCGACTGATCCTTCCCCCCATCCGGCCCGATCTGCCTGGTGACTTCACGTCAGGGGAAAACCTGACGTGACGTTACACTGACGTTAACGTCAACTGGTCTGGTAATCTCAATCCCGGGTTTGCATCTGCCCTGCCGGTGTAACCCAGTACCGAGTCCTGCCATGATGACCCAAACCAGACAGACTGACCTGATGACCATCCGCCAGATGTGCGACGCCTATGACGTCACCCCGCGCACCTTGCGGTTCTACGAGGCCAAGGAACTTTTGACGCCGATCCGCGAAGGCACCAGGCGGCTGTTCACCCGGCGCGACCGGGCCCGACTGGCACTGATCCTGCGCGGCAAGCGTTTCGGGTTCAGTCTGGAGGATATCCGCCAGACGCTGGACCTTTACGACCGTGACGGCGGGCTGACCGCCCAGCGGAAGAAGGCCTGCGAGCTGGCCGTGAAACGACTGGCCGAGATGGAAGCCCAGCGCGCCGAGCTGGACCTTGCGATCGCGGACCTCAAGGCCGAACTGGCCGATGCCGAAGCCAAGGGCCTGCTGCCCCAGCACGCAGCCTGACGACAAGACCCGCGCCCTGGGCGCGGCATGACCAAGGGAAGAGGATAGACAGATGCCGACCTACACCGCCCCCGTGAAGGACATGCAGTTCCTGCTGCACGATGTGCTCAAGATCAACGAAGCCGACATTCCCGGCTATGCCGACCTTGACCGCAGCTTCACCCAGGCGGTGCTGGACGAAGCGGGCAAGGTCGCGCAGGACGTGCTGGCCCCTCTGAACGCCGTGGGCGACACGGAAGGCTGCGTCCTGGAAAACGGTGTCGTGCGGACGCCCACCGGCTTCAAGGCGGCGTTCGACCAGCTGCGTGACGGCGGCTGGATGTCGCTGGACGCCGCGCCCGAATATGGCGGGCAGGGTCTTCCCTACCTGATGCACACGGCGGTGAACGAGACGTTCGTGTCGGCCAACATGGCGTTCAACATGTACCAGGGCCTGACCCACGGGGCCTATTCGGCGATCAAGGTGCATGGGACCGAGGACCAGAAGGCGAAGTGGCTGCCGAAGATGGTGTCCTGCGAATGGACCGGCACCATGAACCTGACGGAACCGCATTGCGGCACCGATCTGGGGCTGATGCGGACCAAGGCCGAGCCGAAGGCAGATGGCAGCTACAAGATCACCGGGCAGAAGATCTTCATCTCGGCCGGCGATCACGACATGGCGTCGAACATCGTGCATCTGGTGCTGGCGAAAGCTCCGGGTGGCGGCGAAGGGACGAAGGGCATCAGCCTTTTCATCGTGCCGAAGTTCCTCGTGAACGAGGATGGCTCCTTGGGCGCCCGGAATGCCG
>JAKQLM010000686.1 GCA_029567145.1 Pseudomonadota bacterium | reverse complement strand
GAGGTTTCAACGTGCGGTCTTCGGGCGTGCGGGTCTGCAATTCGACCGTCACATCCAGATCGCCCGCGCCCACCGCCGCGCCCAGTTTCAGCAGGTTCTGCGCGCGGGCCATGGTGGTCAGCGTATCGGCCAGCGTTGCCGCCAGTTCCGCGCCGTCCTTGTCGGCGGTGGAGACCGAGGGGGTGGAGCCAAGATCCTCGGCCAGCCCGGTCGAGGGCAGGACCCAGATCGCATCCGGGCGCGGGCTGTCGGGCAGGACCGCAAGGCGCAGGTCGGCCTCGTCCGAGGATTTGACAAAATTCAGCCGGGGGCCCGCGGCGTCGGTCAGGTCGGCAAGCGCGGCCAGCAGGGCATCGGCGGGGGCCGTGCCTTCGGCAGGCAGGGCGACGGTCAGGGTGAAATCCAGCACCTCGTCCAGCTTGCGCAGGGTCACGCCCTTGGGCAGGTCGGCGGGCAGGGTCTTGCCATCCTGTTCAACCGCGGTGCCCGTGGCGACGAACGTGTCAACGCTGGTCAGTTCGACATAGCCCAGCGCCGCGTCATCGGCATCGGCGGCGCTGCCCATCACGGCCAGAACCGCACCTTCGGACAGGCCATGCAGGGTGCCTGCTGGGATCGTCAGGCCCGCATCGGTCACCTCGGCCTGCCATTGCGAAACGCGCACCCCGCCTTCGCCGGCAAAGACCACCTGATCCAGATCGCCTTCAAAGAGCGGCGTGGACTTGGCCAGGTTCTTGACCGAATAGCGGCGCAGCACCTCGGCCCCGATCTGGGCATAGGTGGCACCGGGGTATTCGGCCAGGGTTTCCATCAGCGTATAGGTGAAGACGCCCTGCGGCTTGCGACCGGGCTTGCCCTTGGGCAGGTTCTTTTCGGGGGTCACCTCGTTCGTCTGCGCGGCGAAGAAGGCGACAAAGCTGCCTTCGCCGCTGCCTTCGTCAAAGGGTGCTTCGGTTGCGCGGGGGTCTTCGCCGATGCTGCGGCTGACCACATCCTCCATCGCTTCGGGGTCGAGACCCAGCACTTGAGGCGACAGTTGGCGGGTACGGACCTCTTCGTCCGCGCCGTCAAGGCTGCGCGTCACGGTGCCGGAATGGCAGCTGTCGAAGACGGCCCAGACATTGGCCCCCTTGGCGCGAAGGCCGTCGATCAGGGTGCCGATTTCATCATCGACCAGCGCGTTTTCGACGACGCCGACCTTGTCGGACCATTTGCCGATGTCGCTGGGCAGGAACAGTTCGTCCAGCCCGTCCAGCTCGCTGGCGGCATCCTGCGCCGGGGCCTGCGTGCCGTGGCCCGAGAAATGCAGATAGACGAAATCGCCGGGCTCAACCGTCGCGGTCAGGTCGGCAAAGGCCTGCCGGATCGCGCCAAGCGTCGGGTCGGTGCCGCCCGCATCGCCGTTGGTGAGGACGGTGACGTTTTCCGGTGCAAAGGGCACGGGGGCGTTGGTGGTCAGGTAGTCGGCGACCAGCTGCACATCGTTTGCGGGGCCTTTCAGCCACCAGCGTTCCTCAAGATTTGTGTAGGTGTTCACCCCGATCAGCAGCGCATGGTTGTCACGCGCCAGGACAGGCAGGGCGGTCAGGCACAGGGCCGACGCAAGAAGGGTGCGGATCATGATCAATTCGTCATCAATGCATAGGCGGCCGACATTGGCCCCTTGTTTTCGACCTTGAGGGTGAAGGTCCCACCGGCAGCCGGGGTCCAGCCGCAATAGGCAATATGCGAGATATCGGTATCCGAGCAGACCAGCCGCCCCTTGTCGTCATAAATCGTCAGGTTGACGTTGGTGGCGGCCTTGGCCTCGACATAGACCTCGGCGTATTCGCCGCCGCGAAACTCGATCGGCGGGTAGGTGTCGCCGTTGCCGTTGCCAAGCGAGCCGATGTTGTAGACCGGACCCGAGGCGACGCCCTTGGTGGTTTCGGCTTTCACATCCTGGATCAGGCCAAGCAGCGTGTCGTCGCCTGCAGCCAGGGATTCGGCGCTGGCCAGCATCTCCTCCCAGGTCAGGGGGGTGCCGTCCGCCGTCTGCCCGTCGATGGCGGCGCGGTCGGCGGCGATGGGGGCCAGCGACTTGCGCAGCTTGGCCGCGGAAATGATCAGAAGGGGATCGCCCGCCGAAAGGCCGGTGGCGTAAAGCCGGGCAGACAGTTCGGCGGTCTTGACCGGGGAGCTGTCGGCCAGCGCGGGCAGGGCAAGGCCGGACAGAAGAAGGGCAAGCAGGGTGCGGCGCATGGGAGACTCTCTGGCTTTTGGTTGAACAGACCATGCGGCGCAGTTTTCCGCCTGTAAATGCAGGATTTTTGCATGACGGCCTTTGTCATGTGCCCTTGGCCGGGGCCGCTGCTAGCAAGGCGGCAACGAGGCAGGACAAGGGTTTGATGATGATGGCCAACCACAAGCGTCAGCGGAAACAACCGCTGCGGTTCATGGGCGAGATGCTGGCGGCGCTGGCGGTGATCGTGCTGGTGGCGCTGATCGGGCCGGCGCATGCGACGCCGTTGGACGCGGCGATGGACCGGGTGTTCACGGTGCGGTCGGCGGATGCCGAGGATCGGTTCCTGGGGTCCGCCTTTCTGTGGGGCGACGGGTCGGTGGCGGTGACGAACGCGCATGTGGTGGGCGCGGCGGACGAGGTTCGGCTGGTCGACCGGCATGGGGTGGAAGAGGTGGCGCTGGTCATCGGGCGCGATGCGGTGCGGGATGTGGCGGTGATCTCGGTCGCGCCGGGGCGTGAGGGGCTTTTGGCGGCGGACGCCGTGCCGGGCTTGGGCGAAGAGGTGTTCGCGTTGGGCGCGCCCCTGGGGATCGAGTTCACGCTGACCGAGGGGCGGATCTCGGCCACGGCGCGGCAGGTGGACATCGCGGTGCCGCTGATGCTGCTGCAACATGATGCGGCGGTGAACCCGGGGTCGTCGGGCGGGCCTTTGGTGGACGTGGACGGTCGCCTGCTGGGGATGAACAGTCAGATTGCCGATGGCAGCCGGATGTTCGTGGGCATCGCCTATGCGATTTCAGTGGCGGATCTGGACCGGATCGTCTCTGGGCTGGTTGACGAAACCCTGGCCCCCTTCCCCAAGCTGGGCCTGCGGGCGCGGCCGGTGGACCGGCAGGTCGCCAAGGCGCTGGGGGTCGAGACGGCGGGGCTGCTGATCGACGGGGTCGAAGCCGGGGGCCTGGCCGCAGCGGCGGGGCTGGTGGCGGGCGACATCATCGTTGCGGTGGACGGGGCCGACCTTGCGCAGCCCGGAGAGCTGGCCTTTGCGGTGGACCGCGCGGCGGCGGCAGGCCAGACCACGCTTACGATCCTGCGGGGCGCTGAACGTGTGGACCTGGTGCTGGCCTTTGACACCGAGGCGGACATGAACGGCCAGAAGCTGCGGCAAGTGCTGCAGGGCACGCCCGAAACGGTCAAGGCCTACCGGCTGGCCGCGCTGGGGGTGGTGCTGGACGACGGCGGCGTGGTGACCGGGGTCACGGACAACTCGCCCGCGCTGTTCGCCGGGTTGGCGCAAGGCGACCGGATCGTGTCGATCAACGGCGCGGTGGTGGACCTTGCGACCTACGAGATCACCGGGCCGGTGCTGATCCTTCTGGCCGCGCCCGGCGGTGAAACCCGGCACATCTATCTTGATCCCTGGGGCGCGCACGACGGCGTGCGGCCGGTTGGCGGGGCGAATGTGCTTGACCCGGACGTGGTGGTGTTTTGAATGACTCCCATGGGGACAGACGAGCGCATTCTGATCGTCGAGGACGACGCCGAGACCGCAGCCGCCGTGCGCGCTGTGATCGAGGGGATGGGCTGCAGCGCCGACCATTGCGACACGCTTGAGGCCGGTGTCGCAGCGGCGATCGGCGGTGGCTACAAGGTCATCGTGCTGGACCGGATGCTGCCGGGCGGTGACGGGGTCGAAGCGATGGCGCGGATCCGGGCCGGAGGGTCCAGCGCGCTGATCCTGATCCTGTCGGCCCTGGGACGCGCGGCGAACCGGGTCGAGGGGCTGGAAAAGGGCGCGGACGACTATCTGCCGAAACCCTTTGAGCCGGACGAGCTGCGGGCGCGGCTGCGGGCGCTTTTGCGGCGGGGCACGATGCAGGTGCTGGACAACGATCTTCTGGCGTTCGGCGATCTGGAAATCCGGATGAAGGCGCGGACCGTGCATGTGCGCCGCGCCCATGTGGCCGTTTCCCCCAAGGAGTTCGAGCTGATCACCTATTTCGCCCGGAACGCGGGCCAGGTGGTCACCCGGATGCAACTGCTGGAAAACGTCTGGAACCTGCATTTCGACCCCGGCACCAATGTCGTGGACGTGCATGTCGGACGCCTGCGGCGCAAGCTGGAGGAGGCGGGATCCTCTGCGATCCAGACCGCGCGGGGCGAGGGGTACATCTTCGCCCCCCTTGGTCAGGGGTGACGGCGGCAAGACCACTGGCGGCGCGGGCGACGCTGCGGCTGGCGGCGCTGATGGCGCTGGCGGTCACTGTGCTGTCGCTGGGGGCCATGGCGCTGCAATACCGACTGGTGGAAACCCGGCTGATGGCGGCGCAGCGCGCGGCGCTGGCGGCGGACCTGGGCGGGTTCGGCGCCTTGTATGACCAGCGCCGGATCATCGCCCTGCGGCAGGCGATCGAATACCGGGCAACGGCGGCAACGGGCGACGAGATGCTGTTGCTTCTGGACCGGCAGGGTCAGGTGCTGGCGGGCACTCGGTCGGGCTGGCCCGTGGGGCTGGTCACCAAGGGCGACGGGTTCGGCGTCGAACCGGCCGAGATCATCCTGGAGGGCGGTGTCCGCTGGCTGGCGGTGGCGCGCGATCTGCCGGGGGGCTTTCCCTTGCTGGTGGCGCGGTCCTTGCGCCCGGTGGACGACACGCTGGCGGCAATGCGACGGGGTATGCTGGGGCTGTTTGCGGCGATGCTGGTGGCAGGCGGCGTGGTTGGCGGTCTGGCCGCGCGGTCGGTCATGCGGCGGATCGGGCGGGTGAACGACCTTGCCGACCGGGTGGCGGACGGGGCGCTGGACGCGCGGTTGCCGGGGGCGCGCAGCGAGGACGAGTTCGGATTGCTGGAAACCCATGTCCACGGGATGCTGGACCGGATCCAGAACCTGAACCGGGCGACCCACCGGCTGTCGGACACCATTGCGCATGAATTGCGGACCCCCCTGAACCGGATGCTGCAGAAGCTGTCACGGATCGAGGGGCAGGAAGAGATCACGGCAGAGCTGAAGGCCGAGATGCGGCAGGCGATCCGGATGTTCGATTCGCTGCTGGACATCAGCCGGGCCGAGGCGGACCAGGGCACCGGCGGGGGCCTTGTGCCGGTGGACCTGTCGGCGGTCTGCGCCGAGGTGTGGGAGCTGTACGAGCC
>JAKQLM010000663.1 GCA_029567145.1 Pseudomonadota bacterium | reverse complement strand
GGTCCTTGATCAGGAACGGCACGCCCCGAAACGGCCCCGGCGGCAGGCGATCGCCGATGGCCTGCCGCGCGACGCCCTCTTGCAGCAGCACCACCGCGTTCAGCGCCGGATTGCGCGCTTCGACGGCAGCAAGCGCTGCGTCCAGCAACTCGCCCGGTGACACCGCGCCCTTGGCCACCAGCCCGGCCAGTTCCATGGCGTCCGCCACCCCAAGATCACCGATCATCCCTGTCCCTCCCCGTTCACCCGGCCAAGCCTGCCCGGCCAGCGCGCCAGGGTCATGCCCATCCCCGCCGCGCCAAGGTCGGTTTCCGCCCTCTGTGCAGTTGCTCTTTTGCAAATACTCTCAGGGGGTTTGGGGGCAGACTGCCCCCATCATCCGAGGAGGAGGCGAAGCCCGACGACGAGACAGAAGCCTTGCGCGGCACGCGCTCATTTCAAGACCCGCGCGGATCGGCGTGGCCTCAGTCGGTCAGCGTCACCTCTTGCCGAAGCGTCCCGTCACGCCCGAAGATCAGGATGCGCTGGTCCGTCGTCACCACCGCGATCCAGCCGGTGCCGAAGGTCACCGCTTCGGCCTTGGCGCCTGCGGGCAGGGTGAACCCGTCGGGCAGGCTTGGGCCCACGGCCGAGAACGCCTGCGGCATCCGGGTGACAAGCAGGCCGACCACGGTTATGACACCGCCGATCATCGTCAGCGTCAGGACGATCACCAGCCCTTTCAGAAGCCGCAGGCTGGGCGGCAGGGTTGGGTCAGGGGCATCGGGCATGACAGGTTCGGACATGGACGAGTCTTTCCAGGACGACGGGGACGAGACCGGGGACGAGACCGGCAACGGGGCTGGCAACGGGGCGGACAGGCTGTCCGTCACCATCGGCAAGGACGCGCCCGCCCGTCTTGATAAGGCGCTTGCCGCTGCGGTGCCAGAGGAAGCGGCGCTGTCGCGGTCGCGCCTGGCCCGGATGATCGCCGAAGGGGCGGTCAGCCGGGACGGGGTTCCGGTTACCGACCAGAAGGCCAGGGTGGCCGAGGGCGAGGTCTACACCCTGCGCCTTGCCCCCGCCGTCACGATCGAGACCCTGCCCGAGGACATCCCGCTGCGGGTGATCTGGGAGGATGGCGATCTGATCGTCATCGACAAACCTGCCGGGATGGTGGTTCATCCGGCGCCCGGCACGCCCTCGGGCACGCTGGTCAATGCGCTTTTGCATCACTGTGGCGACACGCTGTCGGGGATCGGCGGCGCGCGGCGGCCGGGGATCGTGCACCGGATCGACAAGGACACGACGGGCCTGCTGGTAGTCGCCAAGTCGGACCGGGCGCATCATGGCCTGGCCCGGCAGTTCGAGGCGCATACCGTGACCCGGCGCTATCTGGCGGTGGTGCATGGGGTGCCCAAGGCCTCGGACCCCCGGCTGCGCGGCTTGCGGGGGGTGACGGCCGAGGCGGCGGGGGTGGTGAAGATCGCGACCAACCTTGCCCGCCACAAGACCGACCGGCAACGGCAGGCCGTGCTATGGGAAGAGGGCCGCCACGCCGTGACCCGGTTCCGGGTGCTGGAGGCCTTTGCCGATCAGGCGGCGCTGGTCGAATGCTGGCTGGAGACCGGTCGGACGCATCAGATCCGGGTGCATCTGGCCTATGCGGGCCACGGGCTTTTGGGGGACCAGACCTATGGCGGCAAGCGGCGGCTGGCGGAAAAGCTGCTGGGTGCGGGGGCCGAGGTGGGCAACCTGTTTCCCCGGCAGGCGCTGCATGCCGCGACGCTGGGCTTCGAGCATCCGGTGACGGACGAGCGGCTGGAGTTTGCCGCCGATCTGCCGGGCGATCTGGTGGAACTTTTGTCGGCGCTGCGCGGGCAGGCGTGAGGGTGTCCACAGTGGGCAGACCTTGATATATCAAGTAAATCAATACCTTGGGTGTGGGCGTTTACCCGATCTCAACCCTTTCCCCAGCGGGTGACGCGACCCGCCCTGGCGCCGCAGGCGGGACCGCGCGGGCCGCAGGGGTCCCGGGACCCGCGTCCGGTGGCAAAGATCGTGCCAGCCTGCTGATGGCATCCGCCGCTGACCGGGGCGGACCGCGGCCCCTGTCGCCGTCCGCGGCCGCCTGAGGGCAAGCGTAGGGTGGGCGATATCGCCCACCTTACCCGGTCGCGGGCCGGGGGGCGGCGGGATCGGGTCCACCGGAGCTGCCTCCGGCGGGAGTATTTGGCAAAGAGCAATCCGGTTGGGTCGCCTGTCCCAGCCCCCCGCGCGGCACTGTGCGGGTGCAGCATCTTGTCACGGAACCGCGATCGGCGTATTGAGGGGGCGTCGCCGAGGTCGACTCGGCATTGGCATCGGAGCCAAAGCGCACCCCTCCTGCCAGGGGGGACCCGGACCGTCGGACTGCGGCATTGCCGTCTGCCAGCGCCGGACCTGTGACACTCCCCCCCCTCCCCCCATCATTCCCGCGATCCTTGCGGGATGCCACCCAAGGGTGATCTGATGATTCACGACCCTGCTCCGCGTGCCGGCGAGCCGCCTTTGCCGCTGTTTGACGAAGAGGCGCTGGATATTGCCGATTATCTGAAGTCCGAGCAGGACGCCGGCCAGGACATCCACACCGACGAGACCGTCCGTCAGGGCGTCGCGGTCCTGACCCTAGGCGCGATCGGGGTGGTCTATGGCGATATCGGCACGTCGCCGATCTATGCCTTTCGCGAGGCGCTGAAGGCCACTGGCGCGACGGCTCCGGCGGCGGCGGAGGTGCTGGGCATCCTGTCGCTGCTGATCTGGACGCTGATCCTGATCGTGACGGTCAAGTATGTGTTTTTCCTTTTGCGCGCCGACAACCGGGGTGAGGGCGGCATTCTGGCGCTGTACACGCTGGTGCGGCTGGCGGCTGGCAAGCGGTCGGTCCCGGTCTTGTTGCTGGCGCTGTCGGGGGCGGCACTTTTTGCCGGGGACGCCGCCATCACGCCGGCGATTTCGGTGCTGTCTGCGGTCGAGGGTCTGGGGCTGATCGTGCCGGCGCTGTCGGCCTATGTGCTGCCGGTGACGCTGGGGATTCTGGTCGGGCTGTTCATCGTGCAGCGGCATGGCACGGCCAGCGTGGCCAAACTGTTCGGCCCGGTCTGCGTGCTGTGGTTTCTGGCGCTGGCGGGCCTGGGGCTGTGGCATATCGCCGATGGGCCGCAAGTGCTGGCGTCGTTCAACCCGACCTGGGGCATCGGCTTTCTGGTGGGTCACCCGGCCGTCGCCTTTGCGGTTCTGGGAGCGGTCTTTCTGGCGGTCACCGGGGGCGAGGCGCTGTATGCTGACCTGGGCCATTTCGGGCGGCGGCCGATCATGCTGGCCTGGTTCGCGCTGGTCCTGCCGGCTTTGGTGCTGAACTATCTGGGCCAGGGGGCGATGGTGCTGGCGCGGCCCGAACTGGCGGAAAACGCGTTCTTTGCCATGGCGCCAGAGGCGCTGTTGCCGGGGCTGGTGGCGCTGGCCACGGCGGCGACGGTGATTGCCAGCCAGGCGGTGATCACGGGGGCGTT
>JAKQLM010000649.1 GCA_029567145.1 Pseudomonadota bacterium | reverse complement strand
CCGCTTTCGGTGGGCAAAAACTGCCCACCCTACCCGGTGCGGATCGACAGGCCGTTGCGGCGCGGCTGATGCCGGTGATCCGGGGGCTGATTTCCAAGGACCGGCACAAGGTCGGTCATTTCGACGATTCCCCAGCGGTCCTGGAGTTTGTCGGGTCGCAGATGCTGGACAGTTTGGCCCCGATGGGCACGTCCTGCCCCGACCATTTCCTGCGCACGAAGATCCGACCTTTGGTCGTGGCCTTCGACCCGGCGAAACCCGACCTTGACGCGACGCTGGCCACCCTGCCGCAGGCGGTGGCCGACTACCGCGCCGGTTATGCCGCCTATTACGACCGCTGCAAGCACCCGGATTCGCCCGCCCTGCGTGACCCGAATGCCGTGGTCTATCTGGTGCCGGGCGTGGGGATGATCACCTTTGCGCTGGACAAGGCGACGGCGCGGATTTCCGGTGAGTTCTACGTCAACGCGATCAACGTGATGCGGGGCGCTTCTGCGGTTTCCACCTACCAGGGCCTGCCGGAACAAGAGGCGTTCGACATTGAATACTGGCTGCTGGAAGAGGCAAAGCTGCAGCGGATGCCGAAGCCGAAGGCGCTGGCCGGTCGCGTGGCGCTGGTGACCGGCGGCGCGGGCGGCATCGGGTCGGCCACCGCCGAACGCCTTCTGGCCGAAGGGGCCTGCGTGATGCTGGCCGATATCGACGGGGCTGCGGCTGAAAGCGTTGCGGCAGGCATGGCCAAGGTGTTCGGCAAGGATATCGTCCGGTCGGTCGCGATGAACGTGACGGATGAGGCGCAGGTTGCGGCGGCCTATACCGCCACAGCACTGGAGTTCGGTGGGGTGGACATCCTTGTCTCGAACGCCGGGATCGCCAGTTCCGCGCCGATCGAGGAGACGACGCTCGCGCTCTGGACCAAGAACATGGACATCCTGTCCACCGGCTATTTCCTGGTCAGCCGCGAGGCGTTCAAGTGTTTCCGCACCCAAGGGATCGGCGGATCGGTGGTCTTTGTCGCCTCCAAGAACGGTCTGGCCGCCAGCCCCAACGCTGCGGCCTATTGCACGGCGAAAGCGGCAGAAATTCATCTGGCGCGCTGTCTGGCGCTGGAGGGGGCCGAGGGCGGGATTCGGGTGAACGTGGTGAACCCGGATGCCGTTCTGCGGGGGTCGAAGATCTGGTCGGGTGAATGGCTGGACCAGCGCGCCGCGACCTACAAGACCGACAAGGAGGGGCTGGAGGAGATGTACCGCCAGCGGTCCCTGTTGAAACGGTCGGTCCTGCCCGAGGATATCGCGGAAGGCGTGTATTTCTTCGCCAGTGAACTGTCGGCCAAGTCCACCGGGAATATCCTGAACGTCGATGCCGGCAACAAGGAAGCGTTCACGCGCTAAGGGGGGACGATGACCAAGGCCTATGATCTGGCGCGTGAGGCGTTTGCCGAATGGGGCGTCAATACCGAAGCCGCGATGACCGCTTTGTCGAAGATCGCGATTTCGGTGCATTGCTGGCAGGGCGATGACGTGGGCGGCTTTGAGCGGAAGTCCGGCTCCTCGGGCGGTGGCATTCAGGCGACCGGCAACCATCCGGGCCGGGCGCGGAACCCGGCGGAACTGCGCGCCGATCTGGATTTCGCCTATGGGCTGATCCCGGGGAAGCATCGGCTGAACCTGCACGCGTTCTATATGGACACCGAGGAAACGCCGGACCGCGACCAGATCGAATTGCGCCACTTTACCCCCTGGGTGGACTGGGCGAAAGACCGGGGGATCGGGCTGGATTTCAACCCGACATTCTTTGCCCATGCCAAGGCCGACGACAACCTGACCCTGTCGCACCCCGACCAAGGCATCCGCGACTTCTGGATCGAGCATGGCGCGCGCTGCCGCGAGATTGCGGCGGGGTTCGGCACGGCTTTGGGCAGCCAGTGCGTGATCAACCATTGGGTGCCGGACGGGTCCAAGGACATTCCCGTGGACCGGATGGCTGCGCGAGAGCGGTTGTGGGCCTCGCTCGACGCGATGCTGGCGCCGGGGCATGACCGCAAGCACATGCTGGACGCGGTGGAATCAAAGCTGTTCGGCATCGGCGTGGAAGCGATGACCGTGGGCAGCCACGAGTTCTATCTGGGCTATGCGATCCGGAAGCAGATCGCCCTGTGTCTGGACATGGGGCATTTCCACCCGACCGAAAGCGTGGCGGACAAGCTTTCCGCCGTGGCGCTGTCGGTGCAGGACCTGCTCTTGCACGTCAGCCGCCCGATGCGCTGGGACAGTGACCATGTGATCCTGCTGAACGACGACATTCTGGCGATGGCGCAGGAACTGGTCTTTGCGGGCCTGTTGTCCCGCACGCGGATTGGTCTGGATTATTTCGACGCCACGATCAGCCGGACGGCGGCCTGGGTGATCGGGGTCCGCAACATGCAAAAGGCGCTGCTGCGGGCGCTGTTGCTGCCGCAGGCACGGCTGAAGGCCACCGAAGGCAGGCTGGACTACACCGCCCGACTTGCCCTGACCGAAGAGCTGAAGGACCTGCCCTTCGCCGCAGTCTGGGCCGAACATTGCGCCCGCGCCGACTGTCCGACCGGGGCGGCGCTGATCTTGGGGCTGGAGCGGTATCAGGCAAAGGTTGCAACCCGGGGTTGATCCCACCAATCGGCGCTGCCGTCGGGGCACAAGGCCCGAATTGGCGCGGCAGAGCGTCCGCCAGGGGCGATTTGCTCTTGCCACTGGCGGCGTCTTGCCGCTTTCTCGCGCGGTCATTGCAAACGGAAGACCGATGCCCCCTGCACGCCTGCGCCTGAACGACGGCCACTCGATCCCGCAACTTGGCCTTGGCCTGTGGCAGGTTCCCGAAGACAGCACCGCCAGCACCGTCAAGACGGCCCTGGACCTGGGCTACCGGCTGGTCGACGGCGCGGCGATCTATGGCAACGAGGTTGGCCAGGGCGAGGGCATCCGTGCCAGCGGTCTGCCGCGCGACGAGGTGTTCGTGACCACAAAGGTCTGGAACAGCGAGCAGGGCTATGACCGCACGCTGCGCGCCGTCGATGCCAGCCTGGCGCGGCTGGGGCTTACCCATGTGGAGCTGTGCCTGATCCACTGGCCGACGCCCGGGCGCGACCGCTATCTGGACACCTGGCGCGCGCTGATCCGCGCGCGTGAGGATGGCAAGATCCGGTCGATCGGCGTGTCGAACTTCATGGCTCCGCATCTGGAGCGGCTGGTGGGCGAAACCGGCGTGGTCCCGGTCCTGAACCAGATCGAGTTGAACCCCCGCCTGCAGCAGGCCGAGTTGCGCGCCTTGCACGACCGGATGGGGATCGTCACCCAAAGCTGGACGCCGTTGGGTCAAGGGGCGAGTTTTGGCGCGGCTCCGGTGCGTGCGGCTGCGGCGCGCATGGGCAAAAGCCCGGCGCAGGTCATCCTGCGCTGGCATGTGCAGCTGGGCGTGTCGGTGATTCCCCGGTCGACGCGGGTGGCGGGGTTGACGGAAAACCTTGACGTGTTCGATGTCTGTCTGACACCTGAGGAAATGGCGGCCATGGCCACGCTGGACGAAGGCGTGCGCTGTGGCCCCGATCCGATGACCTTTGCCTGAGGCGTAAACCGTGCTGGTTCCCGAACTGACCGTTGTCGATCCCGATTCCGCCGCCCTGGCGCTGGCCGCCTTCGGGTTTGCGGCTGACGGCGGGCTGTGGCGGCTTGGTGATCAGGCGATCCGGCTGGTGCGGGGCCAGCCCCAGGGCCATGGCCGCATCGACCATATCGCCCTGTCGGTGCCGGACATGGACGCGGCGCTGGCCCGGCTGACGACGCAGAGGATTGCGCTGGACGTGGGCGTCACGCCGCACGGGCCGGAACTGATCCCCGAGTTCTGGGATGACGGGCTGCGGTTCGTGTATCTCTCCGGCCCCGAAACCGCCCGGATCGAGCTGTGCCAGCGCCTGACGGGGGCCGCGCCAGCCATCGGGCAGGACCATGTCGGCATTCCGTGCGACGACCTTGACGCCGTGCAGCGCTTCTTTCAGGCGCAGGGGGCCACGCCGATTGCCGCGGTAGACTTGATCCGCCCGGAAGGCACGATCCCGGTCCGGTTCCTGACCTATCAGGGGGGCGTGATCGAGCTTTACCAACCCGCCGCCCGCCGCGCCGTGTCGGGGCATGGCCTGTGGTCGCGGCTGCTGGTGGGCGGCCTTGCGGACGAACTCCACGGGCCCGAGGGGCTGACCCTCGCGCCGCTCTGACCCATGCGCCAGACGCTGACCGAACTGTATGAGGCCCGCGTCACCGCAGGCCAGTTGCACGCTGATGCGGCGCAACATGCGCTGCTTGGCCCGCTGGAAGAGCTGCGCCTGTGGCTGGAGGAAAACGCCAATCGCCGGGTCGGTCTGTTCGCAGGCCTGTTCGCCCGCCCGATCCAGCCGCCCAAGGGGGTGTACCTGTGGGGTGGCGTCGGGCGCGGCAAGTCGATGCTGATGGACCTGTTCACCGCAGCGACCGACATCGCACAGAAACGCCGGGTGCATTTCCACGCCTTCATGCAGGACATCCACCGGGGCATGCACGCCGCCCGGCAACAGGGGGTCGAGGATCCGCTGGGTCCGGTCGCCGAAGCGGTGATCCGCGATGTCCGCCTCCTGGCACTGGATGAAATGCAGATCACCGACATCACCGATGCAATGATCGTCGGGCGCTTGTTCGAAAAGCTGCTGGCCGCCGGGGTGGTGATCGTCACCACCTCGAACCGGCCACCTCAGGACCTGTACAAGACCGGGCTGAACCGCCAGCTGTTCCTGCCGTTCATCGCGATGCTGCAGGACCGGCTGCGCGTGGTGGAGCTGGAAAGCCCGACCGATTACCGCCAGCACCGGCTGCAGGGGGCGCAGGTGTATTTCCACCCCGCCCGCACCGCGACCGCCGAGATTGCCGCGCTGTGGACCGACCTGACCGGGGGCGCGCCGGACACGCCGCTGGACCTGCAGGTCAACGGGCGCAGGCTGACCCTGCCCCGGTTCGCCAATGGCATCGGTCGGGCGACGTTCTGGGACCTGTGCGCCAAGCCTTTGGGACCGGGCGATTTTCTGGCCATCGCCGCCGCCGTCCGCGTGCTGATCCTGGAGGACATCCCGCAGCTTTCGGCGGCGAACTACAACGAGGCAAAGCGCTTTGTCACCCTGATCGACGCGCTGTACGAGGCGCGCGTCCGGCTGGTCGCCTCGGCTGCGGACGTGCCAGAGCGGCTGTATCTGGAAGGCAGCGGGTCCTTCGAATTCGAACGCACCGCCAGCCGCCTGCGCGAGATGCAGGCGGCGGACTGGGCAGGCTAGACCGGGACAATTTTCACTGAACCGTCGTCACAGGGCCGATTTCTTCGAAGAAATCGGACCGGAGTTTTCGAAAACTCCGCTGCCCCCGGCCGGGCTGGCGCCGCGATTTCTGCAAGCGTCATCCCGCCTTAGTCCAGCGCGCGGCCGGCTGGCACGGCGCGTTTCGACGCCCCCGCCGCGAGGGTGTCGGCAAAGCCGTGGTTGATGTCGCGGTGCTTGGCCTCGTCGGCGCGGACGGCGATGATCACCTCACGCAGCCGGGCATCAGCGGGCAGGTTCCAGTAGTCGATGGCGATCTTCGGGGCGGGCACGTTTTCCACCGCGCCCTTGTCCAGCTGTTCCAGATAGCCAGTGTAGCTGACCACCGCCTCTTCCTCCAGATAGCCCACCACGCGATGCGCGGTCTTGGGCGCAAAGAGGTACAGGAAGAAGTAGGTGTTGAAGAAGATCGCCTGCCCCACCATGATCAGCCCCCGCTCGACCAGCGACGGTTTGGCGATGTGGATGAAGGTCATCAGGTGCATCCGCTCGTTCTCGGCCTCGTCCAACAGTTCGCGGATCCAGCCTTCGTCCTCGCGGATGTGGCGCAGCGACTTGAGGTGCTGCAGAAGACCGCCGACCATGCCGGGCACCGCCGCCACGGTTTCCAGGACGACGGCACGGTGGCCGTAGCGTTTTGAAAAGAAGGCGTCGGCAAAGACCCGCATGAACTTGACGATGCCCAGCGCGATGCGGTCGGACAGGCCGGTCGGGGCCTGGTGCCGGTCCAGCGGGCGGGGGGAATTTGCGGTCTGGTCGGTCATGGTCTTCATCCTTTCACGGGTGAAGATGGGCAGGCCGACAGTCAGGACAATCCGGTGCGGCGAAATGTGACACAGGGTCAGCCCGCCAGCGCCTGCCAAAGCAGCCGCAGCGCCATCGCGGTCGAGGTCAGGACCAGAAGCGGCTTGATCAGCCGCGCGCCGATCCGCATCGCCAGCTGCGCGCCCAGGCTGGCGCCTGCGACCTGCGCGGCGGCCATCGCCAGTCCCACCGCCCACCACATCGCCCCCGACGGGATGAAGACCACAAGGCTGCCGATGTTCGACGCAAAGTTCAGCACCTTGGTATGCGCCGTGGCCTTCAGCACGCCGTAGCCCGCCAGGAGGACGAAGCCCATCATGAAGAACGATCCCGTGCCGGGGCCGAAGAACCCGTCATAGGCGGCGACCAGGGGCACCACCGTGGCGGCAAAGACCGGCGGGGGGATCCGGGCCGCGCGCGCATCGTCCGACAGGCCCGGCTTCAGCGCAAAGAAGGCCGCGACCCCGATCAGCACGATGGGCATGATCAAGCGCAGCACCTCGGCCGGGATCAGATGCGCCACCAGCGCGCCCCCTGCCCCGGCGACAGCGCTGATCGCCGCCATGCCGACAAGCTCGCGCGGGCGAACATGGCCTGCGCCGGCATAGGTCAACATCGCCGTGCCCGCGCCAAAGGTGCCTTGCAGCTTGTTGGTGGCCAGCGCCTCGACCGGCGACGCCCCGGCCAGAAGAAGCGCGGGAACCGAGATCAACCCGCCCCCGCCCGCAATGCTGTCGATGAACCCGGCGCAGAAGGCGGCAAGGACAAGAAGGAGGGCGACATCGGTGGCGACTTCGAACATGACGGCTTGTCGCCGGTTCTGGAAACGGGGGCAAGGGGGGGCCGTCCTCGGGGCCATCGAGGCCCGCTCGGACGGCGCTGCCGGGGTCCTGGCCTGACCCCGCAGGAGCGGGACGCAGTTGGGCGCCTCCGGCGGGAGTATTTGCGAAAGAGCAAGGTGCAAAGACCGGGACGGAATGATCCCGCCGCGGTTCAGAGATCGAAACGCCGATGCACGCGCCCGACCCTGCGCCCGTCCGACAGTGCGAAATCGGGGTCATGGGCGACGTCGATGAACCCGATCCGGGCGTAATAGGCCAGGCCGGGCAGGTTGTCGGCCCGGATCGACGCGATGATCGACGGAATCCCCAGGTTGCGCAGCCGCTGGCAGGTCAGGGCGAACATCTGCGCGCCGGTGCCTTTGGCCTGCAGGCCGGGCTGGACGAAGCTGCCGATATGCGCCTCGTTCCGCCAGTGGTTGACCGACTGCCAGCCGACGGCGCGGCCATCCGTCAGCGCAACCACTGACGACAGGACATCCGGACCGTCGATATAGTCCTGCCGCACCTGATCCGGGGACTTCGGGTGTTCATGCGCCGTCGTGCCGCCCAGAGCGATCACGGCGTTCAGGATGGCGGTCATGGCCGTGGCGTCGGCGGGGGTTGCGGAACGGACGATCATGCGAACTCCTCTCGCGCATAGCCCTGCAGGTAGAGAAGCGCCGTCAGGTCGCCGTGGTTCACCCTGACGGCGCATTCGGCCTGCACCCGGGGCTTGGCGTGCAGCGCGACACCCGTCCCGGCGGCCTGCAGCATCGGCAGGTCATTCGCCCCGTCGCCCACCGCAATCGCCTGGCCGGGCGTGATGCCCAGCCGGGCCGAGATCTCGGTCAGGGCCTGCAGTTTGGCCTCTTTCCCAAGTATCGGATCGGCCACGCTGCCCAGCAGCACCCCCGCCTTGACCAGCAGCGTGTTGGCGCGGGTTTCGTCAAAGCCCAGACGCCGCGCCACTTCGGCAGTAAAGGCCGTGAACCCGCCCGACACCAGAGCCGCATGGCCGCCGTTCGCCTTCATGGTTTTCAAAAGCGTTTCTCCCCCCGGCATCAGCGTGATCCGGTCGCGCAACACCTTGGCGATCACGCCTTCCGGCAGGCCCTTCAGAAGCCCCACCCGTTCGCGCAGCGCCGCCTCGAAGTCCAGCTCGCCATTCATCGCCCGCGACGTGATGTCGGCCACGCGCGCGCCGACCCCGGCCTCATCGGCCAGCTCGTCGATGCATTCCTGGTGGATCATCGTCGAATCCATGTCGGCGATCAGCAGGCGCTTCTTCCGGCCTTCGGCGGATTGAACCACCATGTCGATCCGCAGCGCCTGCAGGCCCTCCCAGACCTCCCAGCGGTTCTCCGGCACCTGGCCCAGGTCGAACTCTGCCGCCACGCCCGGGTCCAGCCAGCGCGCCGCGCCTCCGCCCCAGGCGTTGCGGAGGGATTCGACCGTCACCCGATCCAGCACCGGAGTTTCGGGGTTGGTCAGAAGCGTGACGACATGCATGGGCAGGTTTCCGATAGTGAACGGGCGTGTCGCTTTTTCGCGACCAAGCGTCGGACTAGCGCGATTTTTCCGCTTGCGCCAGAGCCGCGCGGTCTTTAGCCAAGGCGGCGGGACACCCTTCCCCAACGAAGGGCTTTTAGCTGGAAGGCTACCATGACAGACCTGACCCCGCCGGCCAAGCGCCCGGCAAATCCGCGCTTCTCTTCTGGCCCCTGCGCCAAGATCCCCGGTTATTCCCTTGATATGCTTGGCGATGCGCCCCTTGGTCGCTCGCACCGTGCCGCCGTCGGCAAGGCCAAGCTGCGTGAGGCGATCGACCTGACCCGCGACATCCTTGGCGTGCCTGCCGATTACCGGATCGGCATCGTTCCGGCGTCCGACACCGGCGCCGTGGAAATGGCGATGTGGTCCCTGCTGGGCGCTCGTCCGGTTGAAATGCTGGCCTGGGAGAGCTTTGGCGAAGGCTGGGTCACCGATGTGGTCAAGCAGCTGAAGCTGGACGCAAGGGTGCGGATCGCGCCCTATGGGCAGATCGTCGATTTCACTCAGGTCGATTTCGACAAGGACGTGGTCTTCACCTGGAACGGCACCACCTCGGGCGTCCGTCTGCCGAACGGCGATGCGATCCCGGCGAACCGTCAGGGCCTGACGATCTGCGACGCGACCAGCGCCGCCTTCGCGATGGATCTGCCGTGGGACAAGCTCGACGTCACCACCTTCTCCTGGCAGAAGGTCCTTGGCGGTGAGGGCGCGCATGGCGTCCTGATCCTGTCGCCCCG
>JAKQLM010000634.1 GCA_029567145.1 Pseudomonadota bacterium | reverse complement strand
CCATCAGCGCCAGAATCAGCGCAAAGTGCCCAAGTTCGACGATCATTGCCCGCCCTTTCGTTTCCCCCATGATAGGCTGTTGCCTCGCCCGGGGAAATCCCCTGCGCCCTTCCGCCGCGTGCGCGCTGCACTCCGCCCGCGCCAGCCCCGTAAAACCGCCGGAATGTGCGTTGCCAGCGCCCCGCCCTCGCCGCTACACCGGATGAAACGGAGGACTGCCATGCCCAGAACCATCCTGATCGGTGCGCCGATCGACACCGGCCAGAAACGCCCCGGCTGCCTGATGGGCCCCGCCGCCTACCGCGTCGCCGGCATCGCGCGCGAGGTGTCCTCCGAAGGTCACGGGGTGGACGACTGGGGCGACCTTGCCCTGCCGCCGCTGCACGCGGTCACCTGCCCCAACCCCGCCGTGCATTCGCTGGCCGAAACCGTCGGCTGGACCGAAATCCTGATGGACCGCGTGGATGACGCCCTGTCGCAAGGCGGCTTCCCGATCATCATGGGCGGCGACCATTCCCTCGCGCTGGGCTCAGCCGCCGGGGCCGCTGCCTTTGCCCAGCGTCAGGGCCGCCCCCTCTTTCTTCTCTGGCTCGATGCGCATTCCGACTTTCACACGCCGCTGACCACCACCTCCGGCAACCTGCACGGCACGCCGCTGGCCTATATCAACGGCCGCGACGGGTTTGACGCCTTCCCGCCCTTCCCCGCCCCGGTCCCCGCGCACCGGATCTGCATGTTCGGCATCCGGTCCGTCGATGCCGCCGAGCAGGCCGCGATGCAGGACCGGGACGTGCAGGTCAACGACATGCGGGTGATCGACGAACGCGGCCTTGTCGCCCCTTTGCGCGAATTCCTCGACCACGTCCGCCGTGAGGGCGGCATGCTGCACGTCAGCCTGGATGTCGATTTCCTTGACCCCTCCATCGCCCCCGCCGTCGGCACCACCGTCCCCGGCGGCACCACCTTCCGCGAGGCGCATCTGGTGATGGAGCTTCTGCACGAAAGCGGACTCGTGACGTCGCTGGACCTCGTGGAGCTCAACCCCTTCCTCGACGACCGCGGCATGACCGCGCGGCTGATGGTCGATCTGGTCGGCAGCCTGATGGGCAAAAGGGTCTTCGACCGCCCGACCCGGTCCAAATAGCCTTTCATACTGGTCAAAATATCCCGGGGCGCTGGCCTCAAAGATCCCGGTAGGAATGCTCACGCCCCTGCGGGTCGGTCACCACCCAGCCCTCGCCCGCGCACCGCAGATACCCCGGCCCGACCGGCACCTTGCCGTGCCCACCCGGAATATCCAGCACATACAAGGGCTGCGCGATCCCCGTCAGCCGCCCGCGCAGGGCCGCCATGATCTCTTGCCCCTCGGCCAGCGTGACGCGAAAATGCCCCGTGCCCTTCGCAAGATCGGGATGATGCAGGTAGTAGGGCTTCACCCGGTGGCGGATCAGAGTGCGGAACAGATGCTCCAGCACCCCCACCTCCGCGTTGACCCCGCGCAGAAGCACTGTCTGCGACAGAAGCGGCACGCCCGCCCGGTTCAGCCGCCGCAGCGCCGCCGCCGCGTCGCCCGTGAGCTCGTCGGCATGGTTCACATGCAGCACCACCCAGACCGGCAGCGCCCGGTCCAAGGCCGCGACCAGCGCCGCGCTGACCTTTTCCGGCGCCACCACCGGCACGCGCGTGTGAAACCGCACCAGGTCCAGCGTCCCCAATGCCTCCAGCCGGTCCAGCATCGACCCCAGCCGCCGCGCCGACAGCACCAGAGGGTCGCCCCCGGTAAAGATCACCTCGCGCACCGCCGGCGTGGCCCGCAGATACGCCAGCACCTGCAGAAACTCCGCCTCGGCCAAAGTGCCCGTCTCGCCCACCGTCTCGCGCCGGAAACAGAAACGGCAATAGACCTCGCAGGTCTGCGTCGCATGCAGGATCGCCCGGTCCGGATAGCGGTGCGTCAGGCCCGGCACAGGGCGATGGGCGTCATCGCCAATCGGGTCGGCCAGTTCCTCGGATAAGACCTGCAGCTCGCGCACATCCGGCACGAACTGCGCCCGCACGCCTGTGGACGCCACCCCCGCCATCGCCGGACTGATCCGCACCCGGAACTCTGCCGCAACCTGGTCCAGCGCCGCGCGCCGGGCCGGATCGGTCAGGCCCGCATGTTCCAGCGCGTCAAGGCCGGTCAGGGCAGGATGGGCGGCAGGGTTCACCATGGCGCGTCGCCCTATCCGGCGGCGGCCGCAATCGCAACCCCGCCCGACGGGCGCAAGCGTAGGGTGGGCGATCCGCCCACCGCCCGGCTAGTGCACCCGGAACTCGCCCACGACATTGCGCCATTCCCCCGGCGCGATCAGCTTGCGATGGGTGAACCGCACCGAATGCAGCGGGCCATCGATCTTTTCCTGCCAGAACTCGATGAACTGGAACAGCTTGGGGTAATCCGGGGCCAGATCATACTCCTGCCAGATGAAGCTGTTGAGAACGCTACGATAATCCGGCATCCGATAGTAAAGTTCCGCCGTGGTCAGCCCGTATCCCCGCAGCATCAGCTCTGTCTCTTGTCCGGCCATTCCGCCCCACCTTCTGCAGCCCTCTGACGGAATCATGACAGCGCCTGATTAAATTTCAATGAAAACAGTATGTTGGCACTCTCTTTGCTTGGCTGCCAGCGCCGAACACCCCGCCATTGCACCCCATAGCTAGGATGGTGTATCCTTTGGGCTGCTAAATCTTGATCCCGCAAGGAAGGCGCGCGCCCTCATGGCCGACACCCCGGAAGACACTGATAAAAAAGAAGAAACCCCGGATCGGCCCACCTGGCACGGCCCCCAGGTCGATATCGCGGCCGAAATGAAGACCGCCTATCTCGACTACGCGATGAGCGTGATCGTCTCGCGCGCCATTCCCGACCTGCGCGACGGGCTGAAACCCGTCCACCGCCGCATCCTGTTTGCGATGCACGAAAGCGGCAACACGCACGACAAAAGCTATCGCAAATCGGCCCGTCCGGTCGGCGACACGATGGGGAAATACCACCCGCACGGCGA
Source organism: Pseudomonadota bacterium (assembly GCA_029567145.1). Taxonomy (GTDB): domain Bacteria; phylum Pseudomonadota; class Alphaproteobacteria; order Rhodobacterales; family Rhodobacteraceae; genus Tabrizicola. The sequence continues at coordinate 99 of JAKQLM010000634.1, read as the reverse complement.
CTTTGCGATCTATGACGCGCTGGTGCGGATGGCCCAACCCTTCTCCATGTCGCTGAAACTCCTCGACGGTCAGGGCAACTTTGGCTCGATGGACGGCGA
>JAKQLM010000614.1 GCA_029567145.1 Pseudomonadota bacterium | reverse complement strand
GCATCAGGCCAAGGTAGGCGTCGCTGGGATCGGGGAAGCCATAGGACAGTTCGGCCACGCCCGACAGGCGCTGCGCGACGAAGAGTCCAAGCCGGTCGCTGTCCTTCGGATCGCAGTTCGGCGGGGCGTCGGTGAAGAAGTCCTGCGCCTGTGCCTGCGGGTCGCAGCGGCCTTCGGCCAACAGCCAGTAGTCCGGCGCTTCGCGGTAGAATTGGGCAATCTGGGCGGTCTCCGAGGGGAACAGCTCACGAATCCGCATGGGCGATCCTGACAACTTCCAGCTTCACCGCTCCGGCGGGACGCTTCCATGTGACCACATCGCCGACCTGCGCCCCAAGCAGCGCACGGGCCAGGGGCGAGTTCGGCGCGATGCGGTGCCGGGGGGCGTCGGCTTCATCCTCTCCGACGATCTCGTAGGTGGTCTCCTGTCCGGCTGCATCGGCCACAGTGACAGCAAGGCCGAACGCCGCCTCGGTCAGGTCCTGGAGTGCAGGGTCGATGACGACAGCAGCTTTCAGCCGTGCCTCCAGCCAGCGTAGGTCGCGTTCTGCGGCTGCCTCGGGAAGCTTGTCCAGGCGGTCGGCACGGTTTTTCAGCGCTGCAAGGTCGGCCTGCCGCTGGGTGATTCTGGCCTGAAGACCGGCAAGGCCTCGCGGGGTGACAATGTTCGGGCCGGGGGACACCGGAAGTTCCGGCAGGTCGGGGCGGTCGTTCCCGGCATCCTCATTGACGAAAGCGCGGCTCATTTCAGGATCACTTCCAACGGGTCGTAGAGGGCGGCGTCACTTCCCCAGGCCGCGTCCGGCAGACTGTCGGGCTTGAAGCGGATGTGGCCTGCGGCAAGCTCGGTGCGCGAAAAGAAACGGCGGTCGGTCACAACGCCTTCGGGGTCGGTCCAGCTGTCGTCAAGGTCCCCCGCCATGACCGCGCAGCGGAAGAAAAGGTCAACCTGGTGGAAGCCGGTATCAGGATCGTGGAACTCGTTCACCAGCACCGGGGGGCCGATGTCGACCGTCAGCCCGGTCTCTTCCATCACCTCGCGCGCCAGGTTTTCCGGCAGCGACTGCCCGGCCTCGCACCCGCCGCCGGGGGCGCACCACAAT
>JAKQLM010000811.1 GCA_029567145.1 Pseudomonadota bacterium | reverse complement strand
CTGACCCTTGCCGGTCAGGTCCATACCGCAACCGCAGGGGCCTTCGACCCCACGGTGCAGCCGCTCTGGCTGGCTCTGGCGCAAGGCCTGACTGCCGACCCCGCGCTGGTGGGCTGGGACCGTGTCCGCCTGTCGCCCAAGGAAATCCGGCTTGACCGTGGTCAGGCGCTGACCCTGAACGGCATCGCGCAAGGTTGGGCCGCCGACCGGATCGCCGCCCTGCTGCGTGCGCAAGGCTTCTCGGAAGCGCTGGTCGACATGGGTGAGATTTCGGCCCTTGGGTCGCAGACGGGTTGGCCGGTGCAGATTGCCGGACCCGATGGTGCCGAACTTGCCAGTACCCGCCTGACCGACCGCGCGCTTGCCACCTCGTCGCCGCGCGGAACGCTGGTGAATGGCCAGCCGCACATCCTCGGCCCGCAAGGCCAGCCGCCGCTCTGGCAGACCGTCAGCGTCAGCGCGCCCTCTGCCGCCGTTGCCGATGCCCTGTCCACCGCGTTTTGCCTGATGGACCGCGCGGCCATTGATGCGGCGCTGGTCCATTTCCCCGACACGCAGCTTGAGGCGCTGGCCTGACCCGCTTTCCGCCCCGTCCCTGCCGCCCCAGATCGGAATCGGCTCTCCTCACCTTGCCATGACCCGGTTGGCTGATGACCCGATCCGCGCAGGCGGTCGCCACCAAACCCCCGGTTTGCATGCCTTTTCCAGTCCTTGCCGCGCAGTCGTGCAAAAGCGGCTCCCGGTGCCGCGGCCCCCAAACGACCGCACCATCCGGCCAAGCACCGAAAGTCGTCGCTTCGGTTGACTTTTGTTAAGGCCCGACTCCTTCGAAAGGTTCACACCCGCGTTACCTGAAACGCTTCCGGGAAGGATTCCGCCATGCGCGAAGTCATGACCAAGAGCATGGCCCGAAACATATTCTACGGTGGGTCACTGTTCTTCATCCTGATATTCGTGGGCCTCACGGCCCAATCACATCGCTATATCGTCACCACCTCGACCGACAAGGCCACGCTGACCCCCAGCGTCGCGGCGGGCAAGCACCTGTGGGAAAAGC
>JAKQLM010000558.1 GCA_029567145.1 Pseudomonadota bacterium | reverse complement strand
GCGGAAATCTGGGCCAAGATGAACTCGGTCATCGAGCCGGACGTGATCGACGCGCTGTATGCCGCCTCCCAGGCCGGGGTGAAGGTCAGCCTGGTCATCCGCGGCATCTGCGGCTTGCGGCCCGGGGTGAAGGGGCTGTCGGAAAACATCCGGGTCAAATCCATCGTGGGCCGGTTTCTGGAACATTCCCGCATCGTCTGCTTTGGCAACGGCCAGGGTCTGCCGGCCAAGAAGGCGCGGGTGTTCTTTTCCAGCGCCGACTGGATGGGCCGCAACCTGACGCGGCGGGTCGAAACCCTGGTCGAGGCGCTGAACCCCACCGTCAAGAACCAGATCCTGATGCAGATCATGGCCGCGAACCTGCGCGACGAATCGCAAAGCTGGCTTCTGACCCCCGATGGCCACTATGCCCGGGATCTGGAATCGCGCGACGGCAAGCTGTTCAATTGCCACGATTTCTTCATGCAGAACCCATCGCTGTCGGGTCGGGGGACCGCCGGGGCCAAGGATGCGCCGCGCCTGATCTCGGTCAAGGATGACGAAGCGGCGGGGGCGACAGCCGCGCGCTAGCGGCGGCACGAAAGTCCTGCGCAGGGCTTTGCAACACTTCTGGCTCCGGCCACCGGGGATCGGCCATCTGGTTGACCGCAGGCAGGGGGACCGGCACGATGGCGGACCAAGACCAAGGGGATTCTGACATGGCTGACGGACCCGCGCCCCTGACCGAGGACGACGACGACGGCCCGTTCGGCAAGCCCTTGTTCGACGATCCGTCGGCCAGGGCCCTGTCCCGCGTTGGCGTGGTCGATGTCGGCTCGAACTCGGTCCGGATGGTGGTCTTCGACGGGGCGGCCCGCAGTCCGGCCTATTTCTACAACGAAAAGATCATGTGCGGCCTGGGCAAGGGCCTGGCCGAAACCGGGCGGCTGAACCCGCAGGGCCGCATCCGCGCGCTGGCCGCCTTGCGCCGCTTCGCCATGCTGGCCGAAGGCATGCAGATCGACCCGCTGACCGTCGTCGCCACCGCCGCCACGCGCGAGGCCGCCGACGGCCCCGACTTCCAGGCCGAGGTCACGCAGCTGACCGGCCTCAAGCTGCACGTCATCGACGGCGACGAAGAGGCCCGCCTGTCCGCGCAAGGCGTGCTTCTGGGCTGGCCCGAGGCCAAGGGCGTGGTCTGCGACATCGGCGGCAACTCGATGGAACTGGCGCGGATCAGCGACGGCAGCGTCGGCAAGCGGGTGTCCACGCCGCTGGGGCCGTTCCGCCTGCAACAGATTCCCGACCCGAAAAAACGCCGCGCCCAAATCGCCAAGGTGCTGAAAGACGCGCAGTCGGTGATGAAATCGACCGGCGAGCGGATCTACCTTGTCGGCGGCAGCTGGCGCGTCATCGCCCGGCTGGACATGGAGCGGCGGAATTACCCGCTGACCGTCCTGCACGAATACCGGATGACCCCCAAAGGCCTGACCGACACGCTGGACTGGCTGGCCGTGGCCGACCTTCCGGTCTTGCGCGGCCGCACCGGAACCAGCGCCGAACGGATGGAGCTTGTCCCCCTGGCCTGCGAGGTCCTGCGCGAACTTCTGACGGTGTTCAAACCCTCGGAAATCGACGTCTCGGCCTATGGCATCCGCGAGGGGCTGCTGTACGAACACATGGCGGAAAAGCTGCGCGCCCGCGACCCGCTGATCGAAGCCGCCCGGATGGCCGAAATGGTCCAGGCCCGCATCCCCGGGTTCGGCAAGAAGCTGTACGACTTCCTGCTGCCGCTCTTTGCCGACGCCGACAAGGACCGGCTGCGCCTGATCAAGGCCGCCTGTCTGCTGCACGACACCACCTGGCGCGCGCACCCCGATTTCCGGGCCGAGGCCTGTTTTGACAACGCCACCCGCGCCAACCTTGGCGGGCTTGACCATCCGGGCCGGGTCTTTCTGGGGCTGGCGCTGCTGCACCGCTACAAGAACAGCCGCTCTGGCTCGCGGCTGGAACCGATGTTCCGCCTGTTGTCCGAAGACGAGGTGCAGGCAGCCGAAGTGCTGGGCAAGGCGATGCGCTTTGGCGCGATGTTTTCCATCGGCGATCCGGCCAAGGCCGGGCGGCTGGTCTGGCAGGGCAAGAAGCGCGTGCTGGAACTGGAATTGACCCCGGCGGGCGAGGCCCTGTTCGGCGAGGTGGCGCAGGCCCGGTTCCACTCGCTGGCGATTGCGCTGAAGGCCGAAACCCGCGTGACGAAGCCCACCTGAATGCTGCGGCTGGATCATCTTGCGATCTCTTGCGCCCGGCTGGAGGATGGCGTCGCGGCGGTCGAGACGCTGTGCGGCGTGCCGATGGCGGGCGGTGGCCAGCATGCGGCAATGTCCACGCACAACCGGCTGCTGGGCCTGGGCGACCTGTACCTGGAGGTGATCGCGGTTGATCCTGCGGCCCCGCCGCCCGGACGGGCGCGCTGGTTCGACCTTGACCGCTTTTCCGGCCCGCCCCGCCTGACCAACTGGATCGTCGCGACCGATGACATGGGCGACACGCTGGCCAGCGGCCCACCGGGTTGGGGCACGCCCCTGTCGCTGGCGCGCGGCGACTATCGCTGGCAGATGGCCGTCCCGGACGACGGCCGCCTGCCCCACGACAACACCTGGCCTGCGCTGATCCAGTGGCACGGCACCCTGCACCCGGCTTTGGTCCTGCCCGACCATGGGCTGCGGCTGGCGCGGCTCACCGTCAGCCACCCCCAGGCCTCCGCCCTGCAACGGGCACTTGCGCTGACCGATCCGCGCGTCGATTTCGTCACCGGCCCCGCAAGCTTGCGGGCGGTGATCGACACGCCGAAAGGCCCGGTCACTCTGCCATGATCCGCCGCGCCACCCCTGCCGACGCCCCGGCCATCGCCGCGCTGTGGAACCCCTACATCCGCGACACCGCCGTCACCTTCAACGCCGCCGAAAAGTCAGTGGCCGAGGTCGCAAAGCTGATCTCCGACCGCGACGGGCTGGGTCACGCGACCTTTGTCGCCGAAGTCCCGGACCTGCTGGGCTTTGCCAGCTATGCGCAGTTTCGCGGCGGCATCGGCTATGCGACCTGCATGGAGCATTCGATCCTTCTTGCCCCGCATGCCCGGGGTCGCGGCGTCGGGCGGGGCCTTCTGTCGGCCATTTGCCACCACGCCCGCGCCGGCGGGGCGCATCAGATGATCGCCGGCGTGTCGGCCGAGAACGCGGAGGGCCAGGCCTTCCATGCCCGGCTGGGGTTCGACGAAATTGCCCGCATTCGCGAGGCGGGGTTCAAGTTCGGTCGCTACATCGACCTTGTGCTGATGCAGAAATTCCTCTGACAATCGCCCCCGCGCCGGATAAAGTCCGCCCATGTCGATCTGGACCCGCATTGCTGACGCGCTTGCCGCCCTGGCCAAGGGTGAACCGCTGTCCGTGGTCTTTGACCACCTGCGCGGGGCCTCTGCGCCCGAACAGTCGGTCGGCTTTACCATCGCCGTTCTGGCCCTGGGGGCCAAGATGGCCAAGGCCGACGGCACCGTGACCCGCGACGAGGTGACCGCCTTTCGCCGGATCTTCACATTCCCCGAAGGCGAAGAGGCACATGCCGCCCATGTCTTCAACCTGGCCCGGCAGGATGTCGCGGGCTTTGACGCCTATGCCGCCAAGATCGCCCGCCTGTTCAACCCCGACGGCCACCGCATCTGCGCCGATGATCACCACGTCCTTGTCGACATCCTGGAGGCGTTGTTCCAGATCGCCATCGCCGACGGCAGCTATCACGCGGGCGAAGATGCCTTCCTGACCCATGTCGCCGACGCCTTCGGGCTGGACGAGGCCTGCTTCCGCATCGTCCGCTCGCGCCTGGTCGAAGGCGCCCCGCGCGATCCCTATGACGTGCTGGGCCTGCCCCGCGACGCCCCCCGCGATGCCGCCCGCAAGGCCTGGAAGGCGCTGGTGCGCGACACGCATCCCGACGTGCTGCAATCGCGCGGCGTCCCGCCCGAGGCGATGAAACTGGCCGAACGCCGCTTGCAACTGATCAACGAAGCCTGGCGCGAGATCAGCGCCAAGGCCGCCGCATGAACGACCGCAGCACGGGCCTGCGCCTGGCCACCTACAATGTCGAATGGTTCAACGCGCTTTTCGACGACCAGGGCCGGATGCTGGACGACCGCGAACTCTCGACCCGCTACAAGATCACGCGCGCCGAGCAGCTGGCGGCCCTGGCCATCGTCTTCACCGCGCTGGACGCCGACGGCATCACCATCATCGAGGCCCCCGACACCAACGGCAAACGGTCCACCGTGCGGGCGCTGGAACGGTTCGCGAAAGCCGCAGGCCTGCGCGCGCGCAAGGCGGTCATCGGCTATCCGTCGGACACCGAACAGGAAATCGCGTTTCTGTACGACCCCGACCGCCTGGACGTGCGCCACGACCCGCAAGGCGCCCCCGCCTCCAGCCACGGCGCAGCCGACGCTCCGCGCTTTGACACGACCTTCCGCTACGATCTTGACGCCGACAACATCAGCGAGACGATCCGCTTTTCCAAACCGCCGCTGGAACTGGCGCTGACCACCCTGGGCGGCACCCGGCTGCGGCTGATCGGCGTCCATGCCAAGTCGAAGAACCCCTACGGCGCCGTCGGCCGCGAGGCGCAGATCCGCCTGTCGATCGAAAACCGCCGCAAGCAGCTGGCCCAGTGCCTGTGGCTGCGCCAGCGGGTCGAGGGCCACCTGAAGGCCGGGGACAGCCTGCTGGTGATGGGCGATTTCAACGACGGCCCCGGCATCGACGAATTCGAGAAACTCTTCGGCCACTCCGGGGTCGAAATCGTGCTGGGCACCACGCCCGACCCTGCGCTGCACCTGACCGATCCCCATGCCACGATGGCCCTGCAGTCCAAGGTCGGCCTTACCCCCACGACGGCCCGGTTCTACATCGCGCCGCAGAAGCGGTTTTTCGAGGCGCTTCTGGACTTCATCATGGTGTCACCGGATCTGGCCGCGAAAGCCCCCGACTGGCGCATCTGGCATCCGTTCAACGATCCCCGGATCACCGCCATCCCGGACCTTGCCGATGCGCTTCTGGCCGCCTCGGACCATTTCCCCGTCACTGTCGATCTGTCAGAAGTGATTTGAAATCCGCCGCTCGGATCCCCATAGTCTTGGCATGAGACTCGTCCTTGCCCTTTGCCTGGCCGCGACCCCTGCCCTTTCGCAGGACGCCCCCGCCGTGCCGAAAGACACGGACGACGGCTTCAGCCTGATGGAGGAAGGCGCAAAGCTGGTCCTGCGCGGCCTGATGTCCGAGATGGAGCCTGCGCTGGACGAAATGGGCAAGGCGCTGGACGAGATCGGCCCGAAACTGGAAGAATTCGGGACAGAGGTCGGCCCGAAACTGCGCCAGCTGGTCGCGATGATCGACGATTTCAGGAACTACGATGCGCCGGTGATGCTGCCGAACGGCGACATCCTGATCCGCCGCAACGCCCCGCTTGTGCCCCGGCCCGCCCTGCCCGGCGACCCGGTTCCCGGCCCGAACGGCGAAATAGACCTGTAAACCCCCGATCTGCTAGCATCGCCCCATTGTGGAGGGTGATTCCATGCGCATTTTCCTGATGCTGCTGGTCCTTTGGCCCTTTGCAGCCGCAGCCGACACGCTCGACAGCTTTTACACCGATCCGCCCAATCCGTTGGACCTGGCCATTCTGGGCGATGCCAAGGCCGCCAAGGATCTTGTGATCGGTCCCAAGGGGGGCGAAATCAAGCTGACCTCGGCCGCCGGGGACAGCTTTGTGCTGACCCTCCCCGAAGGTGCCCTGCTGACCGACACAAGGATCACCGCCACGCCCATCGGCTCCAGCGCGGGCCTGCCCGAGGGGGCGGGGCCGATCACCGGGCTGATCCTGCAACCTGACGGCCTGGAACTGGCCCGGACCGCTACGCTGACCATCACGCCGAAGACCCCGATCTCACCCGAAAGCCGGTTGCACTGGGGGTTCTACGGACGGGGCAGCGATGCCTTCCTGCACATCCCGGTGCAAGGGACCGACAGCATCGTGATCCCCATCGACCACTTTTCGGGTGCGGGCGTCAGCTTTGCCGACCGGATGAACCTGCAGCTTGACCGCTGGCGGCAGACCCATGTCGAAAACCGGCTGCGAACCCAGATGGCCGAGCTGGTCCGCAACGTGAAAGCCGGAACCGGCAGCATGGAGGAGGTCCAGAATGCGCTGGCCGACGGCAAGCGGCTGATCATGGCCCGCCGCATCCTTCTGGCCAGTCGGGGGGCGTCGACTTGCGCCGATACGACCGCCGCGCTCAACGAGATTCTGGCGGTCGAACGGCAGTCACAACTGCTGGGCAGCGATGTCGATCCCGAGACGATCGAGGCGGGCGCAAAGCTGATGAACGACGGCTTTGCCAAGTGCCTGGACGATGCCCTGAAAGTCTGCCTTGCGACGGGCGACCTGTCGACGCTTGTCCACTTCGCGCTGCTGTTCGAACGGATGCAGCAGTTGATTGGCGCAAGTTCGGGCGAAAGGTTTCTGGACCCGGCCAAACTGTCCGCAGTTCGGGCTGCGATGCAACGCTGCGGTCGCTACAAGCTGACCGTCAAGGCGGCAGGCCATTGGAAAGATTCAGCCGGGGTCTACGGCACGACGGACTACTTGGTCGAGGTGCCGATCCGCCTGGCCTTCAACAACGACACCTTTCTCGACTACAGGCTGGAAGGCGAAGGTCCGGCCACCGCGCTAAGCGTGACCTTCGTGGACTATGCCTGCTGGACTCTGGACCGCTCTTATTCCGCCAATCCGATGCAGGTGAATCTGGCCAGCCTGGAGTTTCGCAAGGACCACACTCCGCTGCGGGTCGAGGTCAAGATGAAGGCGGCCGAGGTGATGGCCGTGGTCACCTGCCCGACCAACCGCTTCAGGAAGACCATCGAAAACGATGTCGCCTGGGTGGTCTGGGCCGTCGCGCATCGCAAGGACCGGGTGGGGCGCGGCTTTGTGCTGAAGACGATGAAGGCGGGGTCGCACCCGAAGATCTTCAGCTATTCCTGGGACGGCACCGGCAGCGACCAGGGCACCACCGCCAGTGACACCACCGCGCTGACGCTGGAACATATCGGGGGCTGACCCGCGGACGTGAGCGTTAAGAACTCCCTAACGCCCACGCCCAACCCCTTGATTTCAAACGAGTGTGAAATCTTTTCAGCGTGGACAGCTACCCCCGCGCCTCCCGGATCAGGTCCAGGATCTCTTTTGCAGCCGCCGGAATATTGGTCCCCGGCCCAAAGATCGCCTTCACCCCGGCGCCTTTCAGGAAATCATAGTCCTGCTGCGGAATGACCCCGCCGCAGATCACCAGAATATCCCCCGCCCCCCGGTCCTTCAGCACCTCTATCAGCTTCGGGGCCAGCGTCTTGTGCCCCGCCGCCTGACTGCTGATGCCGATCACATGCACATCATTGTCGATCGCATCCTGCGCGGCTTCTTCCGGCGTCTGGAACAGCGGCCCCACATCCACGTCAAACCCGATGTCGGCAAAGGCCGTGGCAATCACCTTCGCCCCCCGGTCATGCCCATCCTGGCCCATCTTCACGACCAGCATCCGCGGCCTGCGACCCTCCGCCTCGGCAAAGGCCTCCACGTCGCGCTGGATCGCCTCGAACCCCGCATCGCCCTCATAAGCCGCGCCATAGACCCCGGCGAGGGTCTTAACCTCGGCCCGATGCCGCCCGAATACCTTTTCCATGGCGTCCGAAATCTCCCCGACCGAGGCCCTCGCCCGGGCCGCCTCCACCGCCGCTTCCAGAAGGTTGCCACCCTCACCCGCCCGCCGCGTCAACTCCGCCAGCGCCGCCTGAACCCGCGGCTCATCGCGTGACCCACGCACCGAAGCCAGCCGCGCGACCTGGGCCTCCCGCACCGCCCCGTTGTCGATGTCCCGGATGTCGATCGGGTCTTCCTTGTCCTTGCGGTACTTGTTGACCCCGACGATCACCTCCTCGCCCCGGTCGATCATCGCCTGCCGACGCGCCGCCGACTCCTCGATCCGCAGCTTCGGCATCCCCGAGGCCACCGCCTTGGTCATGCCCCCCATCGCCTCGACCTCTTCGATCAGCTTCCAGGCCTCGTCGGCCAGCTGATTGGTCAGGCTCTCCACATAGTAGGACCCCGCCAGGGGATCGACCACATGAGTGATCCCCGTCTCCTCCTGCAGCACCAGCTGCGTATTCCGGGCAATCCGCGCCGCAAACTCGGTTGGCAAGGCAATCGCTTCATCCAGCGCGTTCGTATGGAGGCTTTGCGTCCCCCCCAACACCGCCGCCATCGCTTCATAGGCCGTGCGGATGACGTTGTTGTAGGGGTCCTGCTCCTGCAAAGACACGCCCGAGGTCTGGCAATGCGTCCGAAGCATCAGCGACGACGTCTTCTTCGCCCCGAACCCATCCATGATCCGGTGCCACAGCATCCGCGCGGCGCGCAGCTTTGCGACCTCCATGAAGAAGTTCATCCCGATGGCAAAGAAGAACGATAGCCGCCCGGCAAAGTCGTCCACGTCCATCCCCCGCGCAATCGCGGCCTGCACGTATTCCTTCCCGTCCGCCAGCGTGAACGCCAGCTCCTGCACCAGGTTCGCCCCAGCCTCCTGCATGTGGTAGCCAGAGATCGAGATCGAGTTGAACTTGGGCATCTCGGCGGACGTATATTCGATGATGTCCGCGATGATCCGCATCGAAGGTTCGGGCGGATAGATGTAGGTGTTCCGCACCATGAATTCCTTCAGGATGTCGTTCTGGATCGTCCCCGACAGGTCCTTGCGGCTGACACCCTGCTCTTCCCCCGCCACGATGAACGACGCCAGGATCGGGATCACCGCCCCATTCATCGTCATGGAGACGCTGATCTTTTCCAAAGGGATGCCGTCGAACAACACCTTCATGTCCTCGACAGAATCAATAGCGACCCCCGCCTTCCCCACATCGCCCACCACGCGGGGATGGTCGCTGTCATAGCCCCGGTGCGTCGCCAGATCGAAGGCCACTGACACCCCCTGCTGCCCGCCCGCCAATGCTTTGCGGTAGAAGGCGTTCGACTCCTCAGCGGTCGAGAACCCCGCATATTGCCGGATCGTCCAGGGCCGCCCGGCATACATCGTCGCCCGCACCCCGCGGGTGAACGGCGCGACCCCCGGCAGCTCACCCATCTGCGGCAGACCTTCCACGTCCGCCGCCGTGTACAGCGGCTTGACCGTGATCCCCTCCAGCGTCTGCCAGTTCAGCGCGTCCGGGCCCTTGCCCTTCAATTCTTTCGAGGCCAGCGCCTCCCACACTTTCAGGTCCGCCATCTCTCTCTCCACATCCCGCGACACAGGCCCATCGCGTGCTTGGGCTTTTCCGCGCCACACCCTATATCTGGGGCATGAAGCACTTGGCCCGTCGTCATTTCCTCGCCGCCCTGGCCTTGGCCCTTCCGGCGTTTTCCGTTTACGCCCGGGCCGATGAGGCCCCGGCTTTCGCTCCGGTCCCGGCGGACCACGTGGTCGAGGCCGACCTCCTCTTTCTTCGCCGCCCGGTCATTGTCTTTGCAGACAGTCCGAACGACCCCGCTTTCGTCCGGCAGATGCAGCTTCTGGACCGCTACTACCCGCAGTTCGAAGCCCGCGACGTCATCCTGATCATCGACACCGATCCGGCCACCCCTTCGGCCTTGCGCCAGAAGTTGCGGCCCCGGGGCTTTTCGCTGGTGCTGATGGACAAGGACTGGAAGCCGATGATCCGCAAGCCCCTGCCCTGGGACGGGCGCGAGATCGTCAACTCCATCGACAAGATGCCCATCGCCCGGACCGAGGCACTGGAGAAGAACCCCGCCGGTCGGTAAGGCCCGGGAATTTTTGAAAATTCCGGACCGGAGCCTTCAAAGGCTCCGTCACGATTTCTTCGAAGAAATCGGCCCCGGCCCGCCATCATTCGAACTCCATGATCACGTCGTCGACCCTCAGGCTTGCGCCCGCGCTGGCCTTGATCGCCTTGACCACGCCCTTGCGCTCGGCCTTCAGGATGTTCTCCATCTTCATCGCCTCGACGGTCGCCAGCGCCTGACCCTCCTGCACCTCGTCGCCCTCCGACACGGCGATCTTCACCACCAGCCCGGGC
>JAKQLM010000550.1 GCA_029567145.1 Pseudomonadota bacterium | reverse complement strand
GCCGTGCCGCCAAAGCCTTGCAGTATGTCTGCCATGATCACACCACCCTATTCGCCCGACTTATTCAAACGCGCAGCCCTTCTTGGCCCCCATCGCCCGGAACGCCATCGCTGCCGGGCAGAACCCGGTGAACGAGGATTGCAGAAGATTCAGCCCGATGAAGACGGTGAACCAGACGAACAGGGGGGATACATAGGCCGTCAGCACCACGCTGAGAAGGACCATGACCCCGGCAAAACGCAGAACTGCAGTATCGATCGACATTTCCTTATCCTTTCGTGGTTTGTTTCAGCTTGTCGATGCCCAGCACCTTGAGTGCGAGGCTTTCGTAGAACGGCTCGGACGTCCCCTTCCGCAGCTTGCGGATGAAGTACTTCTCGAACCCCGCCTTGGCCAAGTGCACCCACTTGCCCGAGGATGACCAGTTGACGTTGCGCGGCGGGATCTGCGGTTGCGCCACGAAGGCGATACCCCCGTCGCCGAAGTCCGCCAGGCAGACCGCGTTCCAGCTGCCCACGCTGTCAGGTTCCTTGCCGCGCACGATGTTGCCGATGTTGTGGGCGGTCGCCGTGACCATCGATTCAATCATGAACCCGGTCTTCGGCACGCCACAGGGAACCGGAGTCGGCCCCATCGGCGGGATCGCCACGCAGACGCCGACCGCGAAGATGTTGGGATATTTCGGGTTCTGCTGATGCTTGTCGACGATGGTAAAGCCCCTCGGGTTCGACAACCCCTCGATCCCCGCCACCGGTTTGATCCCCCGGAACGCCGGCAGCATCATGGAAAACGCAAACGGCAGGTCCTTTTCGGGTTTCGCAACACCGTCTTCGCCGACCTCTTCCACGAACATGTGGCCGTCCTCGACCCGCTTTACCCGCGTGTTGGTCATCCACTTGATGTGCTTTTCCCGCATCTGGCTTTCCAAGAGGCCCTTGGTGTCGCCCACCCCGTCCAGCCCCAGATGGCCGACGTAGGGTTCCGGAGTGACAAAGGTCATCGGCACCTTGTCGCGGATCTTGGCCCGGCGCAGCGCGGTTTCCAGGATGAACAGGAACTCGTACGCAGGGCCGAAACAGCTGGCCCCCTGCGCCGCGCCGATCACAACCGGGCCGGGGTTCGCCAGCAGCTTTTCAAACACCGTCTTTGCCGCAAGCGCATGGTCGATGTGGCAGATCGACTGGGTAAATCCGTCCGGCCCAAGCCCCGGGATTTCGTCGAACGCCAGCTCTGGCCCGGTCGCGATCACCAGATGATCGTAGCTGACCGATTGCCCATCGACCAAGGCGATCCTGTTCTCGTCGGGGTGCAACTTCTCGGCCGCCACCGGGATGAACGTGATCCCCTTCTTTTCCATCACCGGGGCCAGGTCCACCGTGATGTCCTCGCGGTCGCGCCAGCCCACCGCGATCCAGGGGTTCGACGGCACGAAGTGATACTTCGGGTCCTTCGTCACTACCGTGACCGTATCCTCGGGCCTCAGCTGGTCCTTCAACTCGTAAGCCATGATGGCGCCGCCAAGTCCGGCCCCCAATACGACGACATGTGTCATTTCAGTCTCCTCCTCCAAAGTGGGCGTGACGTGCCGGTCATGTGCGGAACACGCGGTAGATGGCCGGGATGACAAGAACGGTCAGCAAAGTCGAACTCAGCAGACCGAACAGAAGCGAAATCGCGAGACCCTGGAAAATCGGGTCCGCCAGGATCACCACCGCGCCGATCATGGCGGCGATGGCGGTCAGCAGGATCGGCTTGAACCGGATCGCCCCGGCCTCGATCAGAAGGTCCACAGTCACCGGGCCTTGCCCGTGCCGGATGAAGTCCACCAGCAGGATCGAGTTGCGGACGATGATCCCGGCCAGCGCAATGAAGCCGATCATTGACGTGGCCGAAAAAGGCGCGCCGAACAGCCAGTGACCGAACATGATTCCCAGAAAGGTCAGCGGGATCGGCGTCAGGATCACCAAGGGCAGCTTGAACGACCCGAACTGCGCCACGACCAGGATGTAGATCCCCAGAAGCGCGATCCCGAAGGCCGCCCCCATGTCGCGGAAGGTGACGAAGGTCACTTCCCATTCGCCGTCCCACAGCAGCGTGACCTTTCCCTCATCCTCGGGCTGGCCATGCAGCGAGATTTCGGGCTTCGTCCCCTCGGGCCAGTCCATCGCCTCGATCCGGTCGGCGACCGCCAGCATCCCATACAGCGGCGCCTCGAACGCCCCCGCCAATTCCGCTGTCACCATCTCGGCATCGCGGCCGTTGTGGCGGAAGATCGGGAAACTTGCCGCTTCCTCCTTGACCCGGATCACATCGCCCAGCTCTACTACGCCCCGCGCGCCCGGCAGGGCATTGGCGGGGATCGGAGTCGTCAGGAACCGTTCGTCCAGCACCCGGTCCGCCTTGTCGCGGCCCACGACCAGCGGGATCGGCAAGCGACCCTCGCCCCGGTGCGAATAGCCCACGGTCTGCCCGCCGTTCAGCAGCGCCAGCGTGTCGAACACGTCCTGCTCCTGCACCGCATAGAAATCGAGGTCATCCGAGGAAATCACCGCCCGCAGCCGCCGCGCCTGGGTGCCAAAGCTGTCGTCCACGTCCACGATGAACGGCACCGCTTCAAACGCCGTGCGGATCATCAAAGCCGCCTCGCGCCGCGTCTCGGCATCCGGGCCATAGACCTCGGCCAGCAGGGTCGAGATCACCGGCGGCCCCGGCGGCGGCTCCACCACCTTCAGGCTTGTCCCCGCAGGCACAGCCAACGCGGCCAGCCGCTCCCTCAGGTCCAGGGCGATGTCATGGCTTGCCCGGTCGCGGTTCGCCTTGCCCACAAGGTTGATCGCCACCTCGCCCAGTTGCGGTTCGGACCGCAGATAGTAATGCCGCACCAGCCCGTTGAAGTTGAACGGCGCAGGCGTACCGGCATAGGTCTGGACGGATGTCACCTCCTCCAGCCCCATCACCACATCCGCCACATCGCGCGCCACCCGGTCCGTCGCCTCGATGGACGACCCTTCCGGCAGGTCGATGACCACCGACAGTTCCGACTTGTTGTCAAAGGGCAGCAGCTTCACCGTCACGTCCCGGGTGTAAAGCGCGGTCAGAGACCCAAAGGACAGCGCAGCCGTGATCAAAAGGAACCCCAGACTGCGCCGCTTGGTCGCCAGCAAAGGCCGCGCCACCGCGGTATAGGCCCGCTCCAGCCAGCCGCCGTGATGCCCGCCGTGGACGTCATCCCCGGCATGGTCCTGCATGTCGGCCCGACCGGCGATCTTGACCATCAGCCAGGGCGTGATGATCACCGCGACGAAAAAGGAAAAGATCATCGCCGCGCTGGCATTGGCCGGGATCGGCGACATGTAGGGGCCCATCAGCCCGCTTACGAACAGCATCGGCAACAGCGCCGCGACCACGGTCAGTGTGGCGACGATGGTCGGATTGCCGACCTCGGCCACCGCTTCGATCGCGGCCTGCATCCGGGGCTTCTTGCGGTCCAGACCCCAGTGGCGGTCGATGTTCTCGATCACCACGATGGCGTCGTCGACCAGGATACCAATGCTGAAGATCAGCGCGAACAGCGACACCCGGTTCAGCGTGTAGCCCATGATCCAGGCGGCAAACAGCGTCAGCAGGATCGTCACCGGGATGACGATGGCGACCACCATCGACTCTCTCCAGCCGATTGCGAACAGTACCAGGACGATGATCGACACCGTCGCCAGGCCAAGGTGGAACAGCAGTTCGTTGGCCTTTTCGTTCGCCGTCTCGCCATAGTCGCGGGTGACCGTCACCGCCACGCCCTCGGGGATCAGCTTCGGCTCCAAAGCCTCGACCCGGTGCAGCACCTCTTCGGCCACCACCACCGCGTTTGCCCCGGCCCGCTTGGCAATCGCCAGCGTCACCGCCGGACCCGCCGCTCCGTCCTTCGCCAGATGCGACACGATGACATCCTTGGTGTTCTCGACATAGCGCACCAAGGCCACGTCCGAGACATAGACCGGCCGCCCGTCGCGCGTCGTCAGCAAAAGCTGAGCCACCTCGGCAGGGGCCGTCAGGGTCTCCCCCGCCACCAGGTCCACCATCTGCCCCTGATCGCGCAGCTTGCCCGTGTTCAAGGTCCGGTTCGCCTGCGCCACCT
>JAKQLM010000541.1 GCA_029567145.1 Pseudomonadota bacterium | reverse complement strand
AGCCTTCGGCCTTCAGGCGCGCGGCGATGCGCTTGGCGGCGGTGGACTGCGCAAGGCCCTTGTAGGTCTCGGAGGTGCGATACTCGATCTGGGACAGAAGCGGCAAGCCCAGCACCGTGAAGTTCTGCTTGCAGTCGGCCTGCGCGGAACTGGCAAAGGCCAGCGCGCACAGCGCGGGGGCAAGAAAGGCAAGGCGCATGGCGAAGAATCCCTGAATGGCGTCGCGCCACCCTAGCATTGCGGGTAACAAGGGCAGGGGTATGCAATCCCGTCTTTCAGGGCCTGACAGGGTAGGGAAAGCCTGCCCGAAATGCGCAGGGCCGCCCGAAGGCGGCCCTTTGGTCAGGACGTGCCTGGCCGATCACTCGACTTCGTTGGCGTTGTAGGCGACCCATTGGCCCAGGTTCGGCAGCTTGCTGTCGCGCTTGGTGTCGCCACCCAGATCGTATTTCAGCCCCAGCCGGACCGTGCCGAAGTTGTGCCGGATCACTCCAGCTCGATCGTGCCCGGAGGTTTGGACGTGCAGTCGTAGAACACCCGGTTCACGCCCTTGACCTCGTTGATGATCCGGGTCGCGGTCTCGCCCAGGAAGTCGTGGCTGAAGGGATAGTAATCCGCCGTCATCCCGTCCACGCTGGTCACGGCCCGCAAAGCCAAGGCATAGTCGTAGGTCCGCCCGTCGCCCATCACGCCCACCGTCTTCATCGGCAGGATCGCGGCGAAGGCCTGCCAGATCTCGTCATACAGCCCGTGCTTGCGGATCTGGTCGATGTAGACCGCATCGGCCCGGCGCAGGATGTCCAGCTTTTCGGTGGTGATTTCACCCGGGCAGCGGATCGCAAGGCCGGGGCCGGGGAAGGGGTGGCGGCCGATGAAGCTGGCCGGAAGGCCTAGTTCGCGGCCCAAAGCGCGGACCTCGTCCTTGAACAGCTCCCTCAGCGGTTCGACCAGCTTCAGCCCCATCTTTTCCGGCAAGCCGCCGACGTTGTGGTGCGATTTGATCGTGACCGACGGGCCGCCGGAGAAGCTGACCGATTCAATCACGTCCGGGTAAAGCGTGCCCTGCGCCAGGAATTTCGCTCCGCCAACCGCCGTGGCGTGCTTCTGGAAGACGTCGATGAACAGTCGGCCAATGGTCTTGCGCTTGACCTCGGGGTCGCTGACGCCTTCCAGCGCGCCAAGGAACAACTCGCTCTCATCCGCATGGATTAGCGGCATGTGGTAATGATCGCGGAACATGGTCACGACCTGTTCGGCCTCGCCCAGCCGCAGCAGGCCGTGATCGACGAAAACGCAAGTGAGCTGGTCGCCGATCGCCTCGTGGATCAGGACGGCGGCGACGGACGAATCCACCCCGCCCGACAGCCCGCAGATGACCTTGGCATCGCCCACCTGGTCGCGGATCTTGCGGATCGCTTCCTCGCGGTAGGCGCCCATTGTCCAGTCGCCCTTGAAGCCCGCCAGCTTGACGAAATTCTCGTACAGCTGCGCGCCCTTGGGGGTGTGGTGGACCTCGGGGTGGAACTGGACGGCGTAGAAATGGCGGCTGGGGTCGGCGGTGATGGCGAAGGGCGCATTGGGCGACGTGCCATAGACG
>JAKQLM010000533.1 GCA_029567145.1 Pseudomonadota bacterium | reverse complement strand
CGAGGAATTCCAGCGCCGGGTCGGCGAATTGATCATGCTGGACCGGATGGCCAGACCGGACGAGATTGCCGATGCGATGCTGTTCCTGGCCAGCGCCCAATCGGGCTATATGACCGGGCAGATGATCAACGTGGATGGCGGATTCAGCGGCTGGTAGCGGGCTTTGTCCACGGCGGACAAGGCGAGGCATCGCAATTGAATCAACAGGTTGCCGGATCGCGTTTACGTGGTCTTAACCTGGGCGTCCAAGGCCGCAAGGGTCTTTGCCGTCGCCCCGGAATGGGCGTCGAAGAACACCTGTATCGCCTCTGGCCCCGGCCCCGGCCAATCGGTCAGCGCGCGGGTCAAAGCCTGCGCAGTCGCCACCCGCAGGCAGACGCCTTCGGCAATCGCCTCGACCGCCGGGTATTCGATGGTGTGGATTTCCGGCCCGACGATCACCGGCCGCTTCAGTGCCAGGGGTTCGATGATGTTGTGCGCGCCATGCGGGGTGAAGCCGCCGCCAGTCACCACCCGGTCGGCCAGCGCGATGTAGAAATACATCTCGCCCAGGGAATCCCCCAGCAAGACATCTGGCGGGTGCCCCCCTTCCGCGACCAAGGGAAGACGCGGGGCGCCAAGCGTTGCGTCAAGTGACTGGCTTCGGCGCAGGAAACGCAGCCCCCGCGCAGCCAGCATCCCGGCCACCTCGTCAAAGCGTTCCGGTTTTCGGGGCACATAGATGACAAAGGGCCGCGACGGATGCGCCAAGGCCGCCGTGATTGCGTCCAGATACAGCGCATCCTCGCCCTCGACCGCCGACGCAAAGGTGATGACCGGCCGCGCGCCCGCCAGCACGGGCCGCAGCGCCACCCCTGCGGCCACCAGGTCAGGCGGCACCGGCTGGTCGAACCGCAATTCCCCCGTCACCACGATGTTTCGGACGCCAACCCCGGCAAAGCGTGTCGCCTGCAGGTCGGACTTCACGAACGCCCCGGCAAAGCCCTGCATCAGCTTGTGACGCAGTCCGAACTTCGCGTCCCGAGCCATTGATTTTGTGGGATATTGCGCGTTGCACATGAACAGCGGCACGCCCGCGCCCCGGGCGGCAAAGATCATCCGGGGCCAGATCTCGATCTCCATCACCAGCCCGGCGCGGGGGCGGAAGGCGCGAAGGAACCCGGCATAGGCCCAGGACGTCTCGACCGGACTCCACACCGCTGCCAGCCTGCCTTGCCCGATCTCTGCCGCAAAGACCCTTTCGGCCTCGCGCCGCCCGGCGGGGGTGAAATGCGTCGTCACCACCCGGTCGCCGCGATCCAGCAGCGCCCGGACCAGCGGCACCGCGGACCGCATTTCGCCCAAGGATACCGCATGGACCCAGACCGCCCCCGTCCAGACCGCCCCCGTGTTGCGCTGCCGGTAGCGGCCCAGGCGTTCGCCCAGATGTTGCGCATAGAGCGGATCCTTCCGGCCCCGACGCCACAGATAGACCAGCACCACCGGCAGCCCAAGATGCCACAAAA
>JAKQLM010000810.1 GCA_029567145.1 Pseudomonadota bacterium | reverse complement strand
GGGGCACCCACGGCGAACAGCATTACCCCGGCGAGGAACGGCTTGCCGCCCGCCCGCAAAAGACCGCGCCGTCCTATGATTTCCTGGACGCCAAAGGGGCGGTCTGGGGCGTCCTGAACGGGTGGGAGCATCCGAATTGGTTCGCCCCGCCCGGCGTGAAACGCGAAAATCAGGCAAGCTGGCGCTGGCCGAAAAAAGGCGTCCATGTCGGGGCCGAGGCTCTGGCAGTGCGGCAGTCGGCAGGTCTGGTCGAAATGACCTTCATGTCGAAATACGAAGTCTCGGGCCCAGGTGCCGCCGCCTGGCTGGATGCCACGCTGGCCAATCGGTTGCCCAAGGTGGGCCGGGTGAACCTGTCACATCTTCTGACCCCGCGCGGGACTGTGGTCGGCGAATTCACCGTCTCGCGTCTGGCCGAAGACCTGTTCTACCTGTTGGGAACGCCCACCGCCGAACGCTATTACTTCGACGAACTGTCACGCCTCTTGCCCGCTTCCGGTGTCACCCTGCGCAATGTCAGCGCCGAACGTGCCGGGATGACCGTGGTCGGCCCCAAGGCACGCGACATTCTGCAACCCCTGACGGAAACCAGCCTTCAGACGGCAGATTTCCCCTGGCGCGCGGTCAAGACGGTCAATCTGGGCCTCGCCTCGGGTGTGCGAATGCTGCGGGTGAACTACTCCGGTGAACTCGGATGGGAAATCTATTGCCCGATGCAGTACCAACGCGGCCTGATCGCGCAGATCTTCGCCAACGGTGCTGCGCATGGGCTGGTGCCGGTGGGAACCCAGGCGCTGGAAGGCCTGCGGCTGGAAAAATCCTATCGCGCCATGACCCGCGACATGAACCCCGAACTCACTGCCTGGGAAAGCAGCCTTGATCGCTTTGTCGCGCTGGACAAAGGCGATTTCATCGGTCGCGCCGCCCTGATGCGGCTGCTGGACCAGACTACCCACCGGACCGTGACGGTTAAAATCCCAACCGATGGGAAAAGCCTGATCGGCGGCGAA
>JAKQLM010000477.1 GCA_029567145.1 Pseudomonadota bacterium | reverse complement strand
CCATCCACGACAAGCCCGCCGATCCGGAACGTCTCGCCCGACCGTGGCGGGTCCTCCATCACTTGCGTGGGCGAACGGAAGAAGTTGATCCCGTCGCGCATCGCATAGCCGATCAGCGCCGTCGACAGCGCCAGCGCCACCGCGGCCAGCACGATGATCTGGATGCGGCGTTTCTTCTTCAGCCCGATCATCGCCTCTCCTTACGGAAACACCGCCGGCATGGTCAGCCCGGCCGTCTCCTCGACCCCCAGCATCAGGTTGGCATTCTGGATCGCCTGACCCGAGCTGCCCTTGGTCAGGTTGTCCAGCACGGCAACCACCACAGCCAGCCCCGGTCTGCGATCCCCGATGACGCCCAGGTGGCAAAAGTTCGACCCGGCGATGTCGCGGGTGGATGGCAGCGACCCAAAGGGCAGGACGTTCAGGAACGGCTCTTTTTCATATTCCTTTTCAAGCACTTGATGAACGATCTTCGCGTCACCCTTGACATAGACTGTCGCCAGGATGCCCCGGTTCATCGGCAAAAGATGCGGCGTGAACTGCACCTGCACCGGCCGCCCGGCAACGCGTGAGAATTCCTGGTCGAACTCGCCCAGATGCCGATGCTTGCCGCCCGCCGAATAGGCATGCGTCCCCCCGGACAACTCGGCGTGCAGCAGGTTCTCCTTCAGCGACCGGCCCGCACCGGACACGCCCGCCTTCAGGTCGATCAGGATGTCATCCAGATCGATGCACCCCGCCGCGATCAAAGGCCGCAGCGCAAACTGCCCGGTCGCGGCGTTGCACCCCGTCCCCGCGACCAGCCGCGCAGCCCTGATTTCCTCGCGGTAGAACTCGGTCAGCCCGTAGACCGCTTCCTTCTGCAGGTCCTGCGCTGCATGGGGCTGGCCGTACCATTTCTCGTACTCCGCCGGATCGCGCAGCCGAAAATCCGCCGACAGATCCACGATCTTCAGGCTCCGGGGCAATCTGGCGATCACCTCCTGCGTCGTCGCATGCGGCAGCGCGCAGAAGCACAGGTCCACATTGGTAAAATCGATCTCGTCGATCTTCTGCAGCTTCGGCAGGTCCAGATGGCGCAGGAACGGAAACACCTCCGCCATCGCCATCCCGGCCTTGCGATCCGCCGACAGCGCGACGATCTGCATCGACGGATGCGTTGCCAGCAGGCGGACAAGTTCCGCCCCCGTATAGCCCGAGGCTCCAAGAATGGCGATGCGATGGGTCATGGCTGACGCTCCCGAAATCGAAACGCGCCCTCTTTGCGCTGATGCCGGACCCAATGCAAGACTGTCCCGCCGGGCCTGTGAAAATCCGGCGATCCCGATTGCTCTTTTGAAAAATACTCTCTGGGGGTTTGGGGGGCGAAGCGCCCCCAATCACCAAGGAGGAGGCGAAGCCCGACGACGAGACAAAAGCCGTGCGCGGCACGCGCTCATTTTGAAAACCGCCCCGGCAGGGCCCGCTGCGCAAAGGTTAAGACATCCTGAACGTCCACAGCCAAGCCATTGATTCAAAATCAACCCATCAGTCTGTCCACCGTGGACAGATCAGGGGACCGGGGTCCACATCACATCGTCAATCCGCGGCGCGCCGGTCGCCAGCATCACCACCCGGTCGAACCCCATTGCGATCCCCGCCGCCGGAGGCATGATCTCCAGGGCCGCCAGAAAGTCCTCGTCCAGCGGATAGCTTTCCCCATAGACCCGGGCCTTTTCGGCCATCTCCGCCTCGAACCGCCGCCGCTGCTCGCCCGCGTCGGTCAGCTCGCCGAACCCGTTCGCCAGTTCCACCCCGCAAGCATAGACCTCGAACCGTTCGGCCACCCGCGCGTCCCCCGGCACCCTGCGGGCCAGCGCCGCCTCGGCGGCAGGGTAGCGGTCCAGGATCGTCACCCGCCCGTTCCCCAGCATCGGCTCCACCCTCGAAGACAGCACCCGGCTCAGCATGTCCGACCAGGTATCATCCCAGGCCCGCCGCACGCCGATCCGGTCCAGCTCCGCCCCAAGAGCCTCCGCATCCGTCGACCCATCCGCCCGGATCGACGCCATCAGATCCACACCGGCATGCGCCTGAAAAGCTTCCGCCACCGACACCCTTTCCGGCTCCAGAAACGGATCGCAGAGCCGGTCCCGAAACCGCAGCCCCTCAGCCCCCGCCTCCCGCGCGGCGGCCCGCAGGAAGGCCATCGTGTCGGCCATCAGGACCTCATACCCCTCGCCCACCCGATACCACTCCAGCATCGTGAATTCCGGGCTGTGCAGCGCCCCCCGCTCCCGGTTCCGCCAGACGTGGGAGAAGGCGTGAATTCGGGTCTCCCCAGCCGCCAGCAGCTTCTTCATCGCGAACTCGGGCGAGGTGTGCAGGTAAATCGCCCGCCCGACCCCGTCATTGCCGATCGCTTCCGTGCGGAACCCGTGCAGATGCGCCTCGTTTCCCGGGCTGATCGCCAGCGCGGCAGGGTCGACCTCGGTAAAATCCTCCCCGGCCAGCCAGCCGCGGATCGCCGCCTGGATGCGGTTGCGGGTCAGAAGAACAGGTCTGCGGTCGGCGTGGCGCGCGGGGCTCCACCAGGGAGACGAGGGATTCATCTGGAAATTCCGGTCGGGATGGGTTACGGGCGCGGGCAGATGCCGGTCCGGGGGACCGTGCCCCCCGATATAACAAGGACCCGACCT
Source organism: Pseudomonadota bacterium (assembly GCA_029567145.1). Taxonomy (GTDB): domain Bacteria; phylum Pseudomonadota; class Alphaproteobacteria; order Rhodobacterales; family Rhodobacteraceae; genus Tabrizicola. Next base: position 4,488 of record JAKQLM010000477.1, on the reverse strand, counting down.
TTGAAAGTCATCGCCTCCTCGCTCCGCAAGGGCAACGTCGTCGAAATGGAGGGTCGGCTGTACGTCGTCCTCACTGCCTCGAACTTCCACCCCGGCAAGGGCACGCCCACCACATCCGTCGACATGCGGCGGATTTCGGACGGGACCAAGGTTTCGGAACGCTGGCGGACGACCGAGATGGTGGAAAAGGCCACCGTCGACGAGCGGGAATATGACTTTCTGTATGAGGACGGCGAGGGCTTTCACTTCATGGACCCCGTCAGCTACGAGCAGGTCGTCGTGACCGAGGATATCCTGGGGTCGAACAAGCCCTACCTTCAGGAAGGCATGCGCTGCTATGTGAAGACCTTCGACGGGGTTCCGATCGCGATGGAAGTCCCGCAGAAGATCACCGTCGAGATCATCGAGACCGAGCCGGTCACCAAGGGGCAGACTGCTTCGTCGTCCTACAAGCCCGCCACGGTCCAGAACGGGCTGCGGGTGATGGTGCCCCCCCACATCGGACCGGGCGTCCGGATCGTGATCAACACCGACGACGACAGCTATGTGGAACGCGCCAAGGACTGATGTCCACAGTGGACACTTTCTGATCGTCCTTTGATTTCAATTTCCTGGTCGTGGACGTTAAGAAACTGGAAAGGTTTGGAAAGGCACGCCCCCCGGCGTGCCTTTTCGCTTTTCCGGGGGCCGCAAACGGCTAGACTGCGGCCAGAACGGAGGCCCGAATGCCCGCAGACAGCCATGATGCCTACAAGCCCGCCGAGATCGCCGCGCTCATCGAGGTGGCCGGGGTTGCCAAGGCCGCCCTGCCCCTGCACCGGCTGGGCACCTTGGCGGCACTGGCCGGGGCCTTCATCGGCTTTGGCGCGGCGTTCTGGTGCGTGGCCATGGCGGGGGCGGACCCCGGCTTTGGCCCGGGCCGGGTGCTGGGCGGAGTGGTCTTTGCGCTGGGGCTGATCCTTGTCGTCGTGGGCGGGGCCGAACTCTTCACCGGCAACGCGCTGATGGTGATGGCGGCGGTGGACCGGCGGATCACGTTCGCGGCGCTTCTGCGGAACTGGGGGGTCGTCTATGTCGGCAACCTGGCGGGCGCTGTCGGGCTGGCGATTGCCTTCGGGCTGTCGGGCCTGCTGGACGGCCCGATGGGCGAGGTCGCGGCGCGGGCTGCGGTGGCCAAGGCGGGGCTGGACCCGGTCGAGGCCTTCGTCCGGGGGGCGCTGTGCAACGCGCTGGTCTGTCTGGCGGTCTGGCTGAGTTTTGCCGCCCGCTCGGCGACTGACAAGATTCTGGCGGTGCTGTGGCCAGTGGCAGGGTTCGTGGCGCTGGGGCTGGAGCATTCGGTCGCGAACATGTTCCTGTTTCCGGCGGGAATCTGGGCGGGGGCGGATGCTACCCCGGCGGGAGTGGCCGGCAACCTGCTCTGGGTGTCGCTGGGCAATGTGGTGGGCGGCGCGGGCGGTGTCGCGCTGGCCTATCGCTATGCGTTTGGCGCGATGCGGAGCTGACGCCGGGGCCATGCCCGACGTGGCAAGCCTGGCGCAGGCGTAAGGTGGGCAATATTGCCCACCCTACCCGCAGGTCAGGGGGCCAACTCGCCCGCCTCGATCCGGAAGGGCAGGATATTGCCGGGCGGCGGCAGCGGGCAGATCGCGAAATCGGTGAAGGCGCAGGGCGGCGAGATCGCGCGGTTGAAGTCAAGCGTGATCGCATCGCCGTCGATATCCTCGCCGAACAAAAAGCGGCAGGCCGGGTAGGTCTCGCCCGCCGTGGCATCGCGAAAGACGAACATCGGCTTGCCGGATTTCACATGCGTGGGCGTCAGGGTGACGGTCCGGCCCTGATGCTGGAACGTCGCACGGTTGGTCACCGTGACCGATGCAGCCGTGCCGCCTTTCATCGCAATTTCCGTGGCTTGCGGGGCGACGCTGTCCCATTTTGCCCGGATGACCCATTCGGGCGCATCCGGATAATGCCGCAGCGTCACGGCCGGTTGCAGGGTCAGATCCCGGACCCGCAGCGCGGGAATGCCGTCAACCGTATGGATTTCCAGCAAGAAGGGATCGACGCGCAACTGCGGAAAAGCGTCGGGGACGGGTTCAAAGGAACGGGGAGGCGCACCGGGCCGGGCAAAGCTGGCCCCGGTTTCGGCAAGGTCAAGCGTGCCGAGCAGATCGGGGCCAGAAGGCAGCGGCACGGCTTGCGTCCTGCCGACCGGGTAACGGCCCGGGGCAAGGTCGATCCGGGCGACAAGGTTCAGCCAGCCGTCGGGCGCTGTCAGCGCGGCCAGGCGGGCGGCGCGGTGGTCTTTCAGGGGCATCATGCCGCCTGAAACGTGATCTTGCGGCGCAGGAACTGGGTCGCCTTGTTCGAGACGTAGGCCGGATCGCCCGTCGTCAGGAACTTCGACTCGGTCCCGGTGCCGCGAAACTGCGGGCGGCGCGTGAGGTAGTCGCCCAGCGATTCCGCCACCAGATTGGCCTGGGAATAGACCTTGACCCCCTGCCCCAGCGCCTCGGCAAAGACCTTTTCCATCAGGGGGTAATGCGTGCAGCCCAGGATCGCCGCCTCGGGGTGCGGCATCCGGCGTTTCAGAGCCTCGACATGGCTGCGGACCAGCGCTTCGGCCAGGATCTCGTCGCCCTGTTCGATGGCATCGACCACGCCGCCGCAGGGCTGCGCTTCGACATCGACGCCGATGGCCCGGTAGGCCAGTTCGCGCTGGAACGCGCGAGAGGCGACGGTGGCAGGCGTGGCGAAGAGGGCCACGTGTTTCACCGCCACTTCGCGCGGGGGGGAGTTGTCGCCCCATTGCCGTTCGGTCAGCGCTTCGATCAAGGGCACGAAAACCCCAAGGACGCGCTTGTCGGCGGGGACCCAGGTTTCCTGCATCCGCTTCAACGCGGCGGCGCTGGCGGTGTTGCAGGCCAGGATCACCAGATCGCAGCCTTCGGCCCACAGCCGTTCCGTCGCGGCGCAGGTCAGGTTGAAGATGTCATCGGCGGTGCGGACGCCGTAGGGGGCATGGGCATTGTCGCCGAAATAGACGAAGGGCACCTCGGGCAGGCGCCGAGACACCGCGTCAAGGACGGTCAGCCCGCCCAGGCCCGAATCGAACACTCCCACTGCCATGACCGGTCCCTTCCGCCTGCGCATTCCGCCGCTTTGCCGATCATAGGCGGCTTCACCGGGGCATAAAAGGCCAATGCGGTGGGGAAAGGGCGGGCTTCCCCCGGTTTACATCGGATCGGGTTTTCCTATCTGAGGCAGGGCATGCTAGGGTGCCGGATGTATTTAAAGCGGAGTGGGTCATGGATTGGGACAAGCTGAGGATCTTTCACGCGGTGGCGGAGAAGGGCAGCCTGACCCATGCGGGGGACGTGCTGCACCTGTCGCAATCCGCCGTCAGCCGCCAGATCCGCGCGCTGGAGGAAAGCCTGGCGGTCACGCTGTTTCACCGCCATGCGCGGGGGCTGATCCTGACCGAGCAGGGGGAACTGCTGTTCGACGCGACGCAAGCCATGGTCAAGCGGCTGGATGCGACGGCAGCGCGGATCAGGGACAGCGAGGACGAGGTCTTTGGCGAGCTGCGCGTCACCACGACGATGGGGTTCGGGACCATGTGGCTGGCCCCCCGTCTGGCGCGGCTTTATGAGAAGTACCCCGCGCTGAAGATCGACCTGATGCTGGAAGAGCGGGTGCTGGACTTGCCAATGCGCGAGGCGGATGTGGCGATCCGGATGAAGGAACCGTCCCAGGCCGACCTGATCCGCAAGCGGCTGATGAACATCCGGATGGAGCTGTTTGCGACGCCGGAATACCTGGCCGCGCATGGCACGCCCGAATCGATGGACGACTTCAGCACGCACCGGCTGATCAGCCAGCATGCCGGGACACCTCAGGTCGCCGCCGGGGCGCTGTTGGTGGCGGAACTGATGACGCATGACATTCCGTCGACGCTGACGGTCAACAACTACTTTGGCGTGTTGCAGGCGGTGTTGAACCATCTTGGGATCGGGGTGTTGCCGGACTATCTAAGCGACGATTTCCCCAATCTTGTCAGGGTCTTGCCAGATGTGCAAAGCGCCGAGGTTCCGGTGTTTCTGGCCTATCCCGAGGAATTGCGCCATTCCAAGCGCGTCGCCGCCTTCCGCGACTTCGTGACCGAAGAGATCACCATCTTCCGTCGCCGCCAGCAGGAAGACGCCGCCGCCTGAATTGCTGCCATGCAGCAAGTGCATATCGGCAATGCTTAATCATCGGGCACCCTGCCCTTGTTTGCGCCACCATGCAAAGCTATCTGCAATCTCGAAGCGATGAAGAGCTTGCTCTTGTCCCTTCGTACCTCCCTGTTGGACTTGGCCGAGCGGAAGCTCGGCCTTTTTTTTGGCGTTCGGTCAGGACAGCAGCCGGTCGCGGCGGCGGGTCAGAAAGGCTGCATCGGCGGGCGATCGTGCCAGGGCGATGGCGCGGGCATAGGCGGCAAGGGCG
>JAKQLM010000467.1 GCA_029567145.1 Pseudomonadota bacterium | reverse complement strand
TATTGCCCAGGAAACCTTCCTCCGTGTCTGGTCGGCAGCCACGCGCTATGATCCCGACAAAGCCTCGCCCTCGACCTGGATCTACCGGATCGCCCTGCGTCTGGCGATTGATCGCAACCGCCGCACCGGCTTTCGTCGCTTTCTGGGGCTGGAGGCGGCCCCGGAACCCGAAGATGAAACCCCCGGCGCAGAAACGGCTCTTGCGGCCCGCCAAACCCTTGGCCTAGCCCGCGCGGGCCTTGCCACCCTGCCCGACCGACAACGCCGGGCACTTTTGCTGCGTGCGGTCACCGAAATGTCGACCGCCGAAATCGCTGACGTTCTGGGGATCACCCCCGGAGCTGTCGAACAACTGCTTGTCCGCGCCCGCTCGGGCCTGCGGGCCCTGATGGGGGAAAAACTGCCATGAACGAACCAGACCCGATCTCCGATACACGTCTTGAAGCTGCCCTTGCCACGGCGCTTGGACCGGGGGCCGACGATACCGCCCCCCTCTCTCTCGCGGTCCTAAGCCGGATTGCGCTGGAAACCACACCACGCCGCCCGCCCTTGTCCGAGGTTCTGGTCGCCCCCCTGCCCCTGACCGGCGCCTTACTTGCCGCCCTACTGCTTGCAGGGGCTATCGGCCACATCTTCGTCTCGTCGGACATGACCGAGGCGATGACCATGATTTCCATATTCGGGTCGGGGGTCTGATATGTCTGGCACGACTGAAACTACGATCCCGCACCGCCGGTCCTGGGGGCGGATCGCGCTGATAGCTGCCCTGCTCGCCTCCCTGCTCTTCAACGCAATGGCCGTCGGCGTCTGGCTGCGGTTCCGCGAAGTTCGGGATATCTTCATGGGCGAAACATCCGCCGTGAACGTCCTGCCCCACGACCTACGGCTGCAACTGCGTGAGGCCGTCGCCGCCAAGGCTGACCTGCTTCTCCCTCTGGTCCACGATCTTGGAGGTGCGCGGGCCGCGGTCTTTGCCGCTGCGACCGCCACCCCCTATGACAGGGTGGCGACCGAAGCAGCGATGAATGAATTCCGCACCCGGCTTGACGCACTGCTGCTTGCGGTGACGCCAGTTCTGCTGGATCGGCTGGACGAGGTC
>JAKQLM010000449.1 GCA_029567145.1 Pseudomonadota bacterium | reverse complement strand
GTCTACCGATGACCCCTCAGAACCCGCAAAAGCCCCCCGCGTATGCGCCCAGCAACGGTAAGGCCCACCTAAACTTCTGCGGATCGGGTGTTCGGCAAAAGGTTTGCAGAACCGGCAACAGCCGCCACCGCCCAGACTCGAGCCCCCCTTTTGGGGGTTATGCAGGGCTTATGCAGTCGCCCAGATTCGGCAAAAGGTGCGGCGGCCCTCCCGTCGATAATTGCCAGAATAACCCCCCTTTTGGGGGTTTTGGGGGGGGTGATCTAGGTGGACCCCTAAGCCCGACAGGGTCGGGTTGCCACGATTCACAGGCAGGGGGCAGCCATGCCGCCCCGTAACCGCCAGCTTGCCGGAGTCCGCGCCCAGGGCAACGGCGCTGCATTCGAGGAGTGGCTAAGCCGGTACATCTTCGCGCCACTGGTGACGCGGGGGAAGCTACTCCGCTTCGATAGGCTGAACCCTGATACGCGGTCGGTCTGGGATTCGGTGCGCCGCTCGGCCGTGTTTGTACCCGTGGCCAAGTCGGGCGCCGACTTCGTGCTGCTGTTGCCGGGCGGTCGGTACGGAGTCTGCGAACTCAAGAGCACCGCAGACTCCCGATTTTACCGCGACGATCTGCCCGCGCATCAGGCAAGCCACCTTGATCAAGCTGTGGCCGCTGGCGCCGCCGCCTATCTGGCTGTGCAGTTTCGGGAGGGGCCGACCGCGACAGCGTACTTGCTGCCGTGGGCACGGATTCCCTGGGGAGTCGCGCGGACGGCGCAGAGCGTGACAGCCGCCGACCTAGCGCCCTGGGCGCTGCGCAGCTGGATAGATGCCGGGCGCATCCTTGACTAGGCGAGCGATGAGCCTCCTGCACAGCAGCTGCTCGCGGGCTAGTCGCCAGAGCTGCCGATGGGGCGCCCACCCTTTAGGGCTGCTCGATGGGAAGGAAACGGCTTTCCTTTGTTGTGCTCTCGGCGGAGTCGGTCAATTTCAGCCCGCAAGGCATTTTCGCCGAGCTGGGCAAGGGTCAGCCGCAGCGGTGGCCCAGACAGGGCGACCACGGCATCACGCGCCGCGTCGGCGATGTCTGAAGGTACCAGGATGGTCAGCTTTGTTTTGGCCACATGTAC
>JAKQLM010000446.1 GCA_029567145.1 Pseudomonadota bacterium | reverse complement strand
GCCGTGGCGGACAAGGTGCAGCCGGTCGGGCGACAGGCGCAGGTCCTCAACAATGTCGCGGTCACGGCCGTTCTTGCGCAGCGCGAACCAGATCGCCCAGATCGTGCCCAGAAGGAACGGCAGCAGCGCCCACAGGACCGGCGTGCCCAGCGTCCCGATCAGCGGCGCGGCAATCGCGGTGGCGGTCAGGCCGATGAACCAGACAAAGCCGCGCTGGTTCAATGACCGGTGCGGCCAGAGATGCAGACGATCCTCGCCGCCGTCGGGGGGAAGCCATTCGTAGGGCATGGGGCAAGTCTAGCGCCCCGACGCGCGGCTGCCTAGTCGGGCAGGTTCGCGAGAAAGGCGGCAAAGCTGGCCTGATAGGCGGCAGGATCCTCGGCATGCGACCCAAGATGATCGGCCCCGGTCCAGAGGGTCACCGTGGGGGCGGTCCGGGCGGCGGCAAGCGCCTGCGAGGGGCCGATGGGGACAATGCCGTCGGCGCTGCCATGCGCCAGGAACAGCGGGCCGGGATAGGCGGCATAGGTCGCCGCAACCTCGGCCTGGTCCAGTGGCAGGCCGGTCCGCCACGGCGCGACGCGCTGCGCGACCCGGGCCATCAGGCCGGGAAGGGGTTTGCCGGTGCCGTCGGCCAGATGGGTGATGACGGCGGAAAAGGACAGCGCGGGGCTGTCCAGCGCCACGGCCCGGACCAGCCCGGCCTGCGGGCTTTGCGCCAGGAACTGCCCCAGGATCGCGCCACCCATGGATTCGGCAACCACCAGCACCGGCGGGCCGTCCGGGCCGGTGACGGTCAGGATCGCCGCCTCCAGATCCGGCCATTCGGTCAGGCCGAAACCGTACAGCCCATCGTCGGTTGCAGCCGCGTCGGGGTCGTTGCGATAGCCGATCAGCAGGACGGTCCACCCGGCCTGATGCAGCATCGCGAGATGACGATAGCCGTCCTCTTTGGCGCCGGCGATGCCGTGGACATAGACCGCGCGGCCGGTCTCTGGCCCATCGGCGGGGACAAGCCAGGCCTCGACCGGGCCAAGCGGGGTCGTGACGCTGACGGTCTGGAACGGGAGGCCAAGCGCCGCCATCGGCGTGCCGCGATAGCCAAGCGCCAGCGGATCGGTGGGCGGCGTCGCGGTGGACAGCACGGACGAGATGTTGCCGACCGTCAGCAGGCCGACGGCGGCCTGGCCGAGGAAATAGCCCGCCACCCCGACATACGTGGCGAAGGACAGGGCCAGGATGAAGACGAATACCAGGATCAGCCGCATCATTGCCCCCAAGGTGCCGGACGGATCGCCGGAAATGACGAAGGCCCCGGATCGCTCCGGGGCCTTTGTGGTTGGCGTGGCTTAGTGGGCGTGACCCTTGTCCCAGTCGGACTGCTTGGGCAGCTGCTCGAACGTGTGTTCGGGCGGCGGCGAGGGCAGGGTCCATTCCAGGGTGTCGGCGTATTCGTTCCAGTAGTTGTTCTGGGTGATCCGGCGTCCGGCCAGAAGCGTGTAGAACACGATCCCGATGAAGAACACGAAGGACGCGAACGAGATGAAGGCACCGATCGAGGAGAACCAGTTCCAGTACGCAAACTCGACCGGGTAGTCGATGTAGCGGCGCGGCATGCCCTG
>JAKQLM010000431.1 GCA_029567145.1 Pseudomonadota bacterium | reverse complement strand
ACCGTGGGGGCCTGCTGGCGCGCGACGACGCCGCCGGGCAGGGGTTTCGACACATGCAGCGCGCCGGTGGCGTCTGGCTCGACAAGGTTGAAATAGGGATTCTTTCGGGCCTCACAACAGCTCATCACCAGGTCAGGATGTCCGATCTTGTAAAGCTCAAGCGCTTCGGTGATGTCCGATGGCAGCCGCAGGGGAGAGGTGCAGTCGAGGTCGAGGAAGGCATCGACCGGGCCGATCAAAGCTTCGGACGCCTGCAGCGCGTGTTGCCAGACGCCCCATTTCCCCGCCGTGTCAGTGGCCAGATGATCGGGGCGAAGGCCGATCTTCAGCGCCCCCTTGGCGACGGCGTGGTCATAGATTTCCGGATCATCCGTGCTGACGACGACCGCGTCCACCATGGGATGCGCGAACAACTGGTCCAGCGACCAGTCGATCAGCGGCTTGCCATGGATCATCCGGAAATTCTTGCGCGGCACGCCCTTGGAGCCTTTCCGCGCGCCGATGTGGCCCAAAATCATCCTGAAGACCTTTTCATGGGATATCCTTTGTGACTTCGCCGATGAAGGTTCGCTTTGCCCAGGCGTCGGCCACCAGCCGGGCCGAGGGCAGGCAGAGGTTCAGCCGTGGCAGCAAGGGGTTGGCCGAAGGGCTGCGCCCGGCGACCAGCGCCAGAAAGTCGCGCATTGCGTCCAGAAACATCGCGTTCCGCTCTAGCGGCAGGTCAAGGCGGCGGGGGCCGGAGGCGTCGGTCACGCGGTAGTCCTGCGCGGCGAAGTCGAAGGCGTGCATCCGTTCGTGGCCGCGCAAGGTCGTCTGGCGATGCAGCTGCGGGGTCAGGTAGTCCATCGAGACATCGCCCACAAGGCCCTGACGCTGAAGGGAAATCCGGCTGGCAAAGTCAACGCCGGGGAAGGCGGGGTGACCCAGGCTTTCGACGCGGGTGACGGAAAGGCCGGGGAACAGGCAGGCAGCCAGGTCCAACTCGTGACACAGGTCCAGCAGCACGCCGCCGCCGTCCGCCCGCGCGGCATAGCTGCCGGAAAAGCGCCAGTTCTGCCGCCACTGGGTCACGTCATGGCCGATGGTCAGGGCGAACTGAAAGGTGTCGGACAGGTCGCTGTCGGCCAGCGCCCGCACGGCAGGGTGATAGCGCAGCATCAGGCCCAGCATCGACCGTTCGGCCACGGGGGCGGCGAGATCGGCGATTTCCTCCACGTCCAGGGGGCGGAAGGCGAGGGGCTTTTCGATGTACATCGGCAGGCCTTGGGCTGCAGCCGCCTCGATCAGCGGCAGGCGTATGTCGGTGGCGGTAGCGATCACCACCGCCTCGGCGTCCTGCATCGCGGCCAGGGCGCCGCCAAGGCCGCCCTCACGCCAGGACACCAGCCGGGACGCCGCGCCAAGCGTCTGAAGATTGTCGTGGTGCCTGCGCCCGATAGAGCCGGAGCCTATGACGAGAACCCGCATGATCCCCCCTTTTCGGCAGGCCTAGCGCGAAACCGCGCCTGCCACCAGAGGGGGACGCTGTTGCGGCCAGTCGGTTGCGCGGTGCCAGGCCTGACCGATGGCGAGCATTCCGGCATCGTCGCCGGAGCGGCCGATGATCTGCATGCCCATCGGCAGGCCCTGTGCGCCAAAGCCGACAGGGACCGACAGGGCGGGCAGGCCGATCAGGCTGGCGGGGACGACGACCTCCATCCAGCGGTGGTAGGTGTCCATCTGGTGACCGTTGATGGTCTCCGGCCAGCGCCAGTCGGCAGGGAAGGGCCAGACCTGGGCCGAGGGGAGGACCACGGCGTCATGGGTCTGGAACAGGCGGGCGGCGTGTTTGTGCCAGCGGCTGCGGATCACGCTGGCGTCATGGACGGCCTGAGCGGTCAGGGTCAGGCCCTGCTCGATCTCCCACAGTGTTTCGGGCTTGGTCAGGGCGCGTTTGGCGGGGTCTTCGGCCAGCGCGCGCTTGCCGCCCGCGTTCAGCATGGCGCGAAGGGTGGTCCAGGCGGACCAAAGCTGCGCGGCGGGGAAGGGTGGAGGCAGGTGTTCGACGACCGCGCCCATCGCCTGCATCTGGGTCAGCGCGGTTTCGCACAGGTCCAGGATGCCGGGTTCCATCGGGTAAGCGCCGCCCCAGTCGGCCAGCCAGCCGATGCGCAGGCCGGTGAGGTCGCGGTCCAGCGGCAGGGGGGGCAGGGTGCGGGGGAAGGGAACCTCGGGGTTTTCGCCGGCCAGCACGGCGAGCAGTTGGGCGAGGTCTTCCACCGTGCGGGCCATCGGGCCTTCGGTGGACAGGGTGGAAAGGTAGGTGTCGCCCTCGGCATCCTGGGGGACCAGGCCCCAGGTTGGGCGAAAGCCGTAGACATTGCAGAAGGCGGCGGGGTTTCTAAGCGATCCCATCATGTCGCTGCCATCGGCGACCCAGGCCATCCGGGTCGCCAAAGCCGCCGCCGCGCCACCGGAGGATCCCCCGGCGCTGCGGGTCAGGTCATAGGGGTTGCGCGTCGTGCCGAAGACCGGGTTGAAGCTGTGCGACCCCTGGCCCCATTCCGGCACGTTGGTCTTGGCGGCGATCACCGTGCCCGCCTTGCGCAACCGGGCGGCGACAAGGTCATCCGCGGCGGGCACATGGTCGCGGTATAGCGGCGAGCCCCAGGTGGTGCGCAGGCCCTTGGTGGCCACGAGATCCTTGACCGCAAAGGGAATTCCCTGCAGCCAGCCCTGTGGCGGGGCGTCGTCCAGCGCCCGCGCCTCGGCCATCAGGTCGTCGGGATCGCGCAAGCTGACGATGGCGTTGACCGAGGGATTGACCGCATCTGCCTGACCCAGCCAGGCGGCCATCACCTCGGAGGGGGCGACCTTGCGCGCGTGGATTGCTTTTGACAGCTCTGTGGCCGACCACTCCAGCATGGCTTTCATTCTGGCTCAAATATCCCACGGGGGGTGCGGGGGGTGTGAAACCCCCCGCTCCAACAGATCAGCCTGGCCTTACTTCTGCAGTTCGGTCCAGATCGCGGTGATATAGTCCTGCGACACGCCGGTGCAGGTCGGCAGGAAGCGGCCTGCGGCCTTGTGTTCTTCGGGGATCATCACTTCGGGCGCGCTGGCCATTTCGGCGTCAAGAAACGCCTCGGACCCGGAAATCCCGTTCGCATAGCGCGCGAAGTTCGAGATCATCGCTGCGTTTTCCGGGACCATGATGAAATCGAGGAACTTGTAGGCCTCTTCCACATTGGTCGCGTCCGACAAGAGCGCGACCGAGTCCATGAACAGCGGATAGCCTTCCTTGGGGTAGCCGTATTGCACGTCGCCGTTGGTGGCCAGACGCGCGCGCATGGTGGACCCGTTCCAGTTCACGCTGGCCGCCCAGTCGCCGTTCGACAGCCGCTCGGTGGCGCCGTAGTCCATCGAGATCCAGTTCGGCTTGGCGGCCAGAAGGACGTCGCGGGCCTTCTTCATCACTTCGGGGTCTTCGCTGCAAGGCTCGCCGCCGACATACATCGTGGCCAGCGACACGATGTCGTTCATCTCGGGCACGGCGTTGATCTTGCCGACCAGTTCCGGCGGCACGTCCAGGAAGACGGCCGAGGTGTGGATGTCGCCGGTATAGATCTTGGTGTTGACCGCGATCCCGGTCGACCCCCACTGCCACGGGATCGTGTGGGTGCGACCCGGGTCCCACGGCACATCCTGCCATTCGGGGGCGATGTTGCCCTTGTTCGGCAGCTTGGAATTGTCCAGCGCCACGATCAGGCCCTTGTCGACCCAGATCTGCACATAGTTGGCCGAGGGCACCACAAGGTCAAAGCCCGAGCCGCCCGCCTCGACCTTGGCCAGGGCCACGTCGTTGCTGTCGTAGTCGGTCACGGTGACCTTGATGCCGGTCTCGGCCTCGAACTTGGCCAGAAGCTCGGGGCTGGTGTAGTTGCCCCAGTTGTACAGTTGCAGCACGCCTTCGGCATTGGCCAGGCTGGCCGTGGCCAAAAGCATGGCGGTGGCGGATAGCAGGTGTTTCATGGTCGTCTCCCAGGTTGGTGTCGTTCAGTCTTTTTTGCGCGTCAGAAGGAAGAAGGCGGTCAGCAGAAGGACGGTGACCGCAAGCAGCATGGTCGAGATCGCGTTGACCTCGGGTGTGAAGGCGCGGCGCAATTGGCCCAGCATGTAGGTCGGCAGCGTGTCCTGCCCGCCGGACTTGACGAATTCGGTGATGACGACGTCGTCCAGGCTGATGACAAAGGCCAGCATCGCGCCGGCCATGATGCCGGGGGCCAGTAGCGGTAGCGTGACCCGCCGGAAAGTCATCCAGGGGCTGGCGTACAGGTCGGCGGCAGCGGTTTCCAGCACAAGGTCCATGCTTTCCAGCCGCGCCCGGATCGGCAGGTAGGCAAAGGGGATGCAAAAGGCGGTATGCGCGGCGATCAGGTAACCAAGGCCCTGATAGCCGGTCGCGACCTTGACCAGACCGAAGAAGATCATCAGGGCCACGGCAGTCACCACTTCGGGCACCATCAGGGGCTGGTTGATCATCACGTAGATGAAGGTCTGGCCCCGGAACGCCCGCCGCCGCGTGGTGCCCAGTGCGGCCATGGTGGCCAGCGTGGTGGCCAGAACCGCGGCCGAGACGCCGATGATCAGCGACCGCAGCGTCGCGGCCTTGACGTCGTCATTGGCCCAGGCATCGGCGTACCAGTGCAGGGAAAATCCGCCCCAGACCGTGATCGTGTTCGACGCGTTGAAGGAATAGACCACCAGCGTCAGGATCGGCAGATACAGCAGCACGAACGCCGCGATGGCGATGCTGGCAAAGCCCGGCAGACGGGCGACCTCGAACTGGCGATCAGCCATGACCGGGGCCTTCGCGGTTGGCGACCCGGACATAGATCAGCAAGGCCGCCATGACGATGATCAGAAGCGTGACCGACAGCGCCGCGCCCAGGGGCCAGTTCTTGCCTTGCAGGAACTGCAGCTCGATGAAGTTGCCGATCATCATGTTCTTGCCGCCGCCCAGGATGCGCGGCGTGACATAGGCCCCCAGACTGGGGACGAAGACCAGGATCGACCCGGCGATGATGCCAGGCTTGACGATGGGCAGGATCACCCGCCGCAGCGTGTGCCAGCGGCTTGCGTAAAGGTCATAGGACGCCTCCAAGAGCCGCATGTCGAACCGCTCGATCGTGGCGAAAAGCGGCAGCACCATCAACGGCAGGTAGACATAGGTCATCCCGATCAGGACGGCGACTTCGGTATAGTTGATCTGCAAGGGGGCATTGATCACGCCCAGCCACAGCAGGGTCGAGTTCAGGATGCCTTCGTTCCGGATCACCTCGTTGATCGCGAAGGTGCGGATCAGAAGGTTGGTCCAGAACGGGATGGTGATCAGAAACAGCCACATCGCCCGCTTGGCCGGGGGCCGGGTGGCGATGAACCAGGCGGTCGGAAAGCCCACGGCAAAGGTCAACGCAGTCGTGCACAGGGACAGCCAGACCGACCGCCAGAAGATCGTGAGATGCGCATCGGCCAGCACCCAGCCGCCCTCGAAGATGTCGAAGGTATAAAGGATGCCGATCCAGCCTTCGACCGAGGGGGTGTAGATCACGTTGCCGGTGTCGTTCGCGGTCAGGAAGGAATACCACACGACGATCAGCAGCGGACCGGCGGCGGCAAGGGCCAGCACCAGCAGGGCCGGGGTGGACAGCAGCCAGCCGTTCTTGGCGGATTGCCGGACGCTGGCGGCTTCGGCGGGGCTCATCATCCCTCCAGCACTTGTGCGGCACCCGGGGCAAAGCGCAGGCCCACGGCAGCGCCGGTTTCGGGCACATCGACCCCCGACTGCACCCGGGCCACGACCTCGGCGCCATCGGACAAGGCCAGATGCACATGGGTGTCGGTGCCGAAATAGACCGCGCCCGCGACCGTGGCCGGGATCGCCCCCGCGTCATTCGCCGCGACCAGCCGGACCTGTTCGGGCCGGACCGCCAGTGTCACGCTGCCGGTTGCGGCCGGGGCCTCGACCACCGTCCCCGAGGCCAGGCGCACGCCACCGGGCACCGCCTGACCGGCCAGAAAGTTCGTCTCGCCGATGAAGCTGGCGACAAAGCGGTTGACCGGGTGGATGTAGATGTCGCGCGGGGTCCCGACCTGCTGCAGCTTGCCGTTCGACATGACGCCGATCCGGTCGGACATGGTCAGCGCCTCTTCCTGGTCGTGGGTGACAAAGACAAAGGTGATGCCGGTCTCTGTCTGCAGGCGCTTCAGCTCGATCTGCATGTCCTTGCGCAGCTTGAGGTCAAGTGCCGAGAGCGGTTCGTCCAGAAGCAGGACCTTCGGCTGCGGGGCCAGCGCCCGGGCGAGGGCAACGCGCTGTTGCTGGCCGCCGGACAACTGGCTGGTCTTGCGGGTGGCCATCGACTCCAGCTTGACCAGGGCCAGCATCGCGGCCGTGCGCGATTTCACCTCGGAGGCGGGCCTGCCCAGCATTTCCAGGCCAAAGGCGATGTTCTGCGCGACGGTCAGATGCGGGAACAGGGCATAGGACTGGAACACCGTGTTCACCGGGCGGCGGTTCGGCGGCAGGGTGGTGATGTCGGTCCCGTCCAGAAGGATCGTGCCATCGGTCGGCATCTCGAACCCGGCGATCAGGCGCAGAAGCGTGGTCTTGCCGCAGCCCGAAGGGCCAAGGAGGGTGAAGAACTCGCCCCGCCGGATGTCCAGCGACACATCGTCCAGCGCCCGGACCGCATTTGCGCCCTGACCAAAGGCCTTGACCACATGGCGGGCCGAGATCGTCACGTCATCGGCCAAAGTCACACCCCCTGCACGTCAGCCTTTTGATCATATTGGGACGCGGCGTTCCCCCGTGACAAGCGATTCCTTCCAGCTACCCCGCCATAGGCGCACGTTTTGCCCCCCAGGGCGCCGCGCGCTCAACCTCTGCGCACAAGGCGATCAGGGTTTCATCCTGGCCGAATGCGGCGGCCAGGTGGACGCCGATCGGCAGCCCGTCCTTCGACCAGCCCAGCGGCAGGCTGGCCGCAGGCTGGCCACTGGCGTTGAAGACGGCGCAGAATGGGGAATAGGCGAAGATGCCTTCGGGCCCGGTGCGGTAGGCGACATAATCGGTCGTCGCATGGCTGAAGCGACCGACCCTGGCGGGGGGTTCCGCCAAAGTGGCGGACAAAAGGATGTCGGGGCCATCGTGGAAGAACCCGGCCATCTGCCGCCCGAAGGCATGGATCTGGCCCACCGCCTCCAGATAGCGGGTCGGGTGCAGGGTTTCGGCATGGGCCACGGCCCCGCGCCCCACGCCTTCGACCAGATCGGGCGTCAGGGGACGGCCTTTCAGGGCGCTCTGGATGCCCAAGGCGGTGCCCACGGCGACGATGTCGGTCCAGGCCCGCATCATGCCGGGCACGTCGGCCCGTGGCAGCGCAGGCTCGACCGCATGACCAAGCGCTTCCAGCAGCCTGCCCGCCGCCCGGACCGCTTCGGCGACCTCGGGGTGAATCGGCGCTCCGGTCAGGGTGGTGTCGCACAGGCCCACGCGCAACCGGCGCGGTGGGCGGCTGATCGCGGCGGCATGGCCCTTGTCCAGCGGAGGCGCGACATAGGGTGCGCCCAGGTCCGCGCCTTCGCAGGCGTCCAGCATCACGGCGGTGTCGCGCACGCTGCGCGTCAGGAACCCGTCGATCGCCATCCCGGCCCAGCCTTCACCGGCATAAGGCCCGTCCGGCAACCGCGCGCGGGTCGGCTTGAACCCGAACAGCCCGCAGCTGGAGGCCGGAATCCGCACCGATCCACCCCCATCCGAGCCATGCGCAAAGGCGACGATCCCCGCCGCCACCGCAGCCCCCGCCCCGCCGGAGGACCCGCCCGGCGTGTGGTCCAGGTTCCACGGGTTGCGCGTCGGCCCGCCATAGACCGCGCTTTCGGTGGCCGCGCCGATCCCGCCCTCGGGGCTGGTCGTGCGGCCAAAGGTCACCACACCCGTCGCCTTGATCCGGGCGAAGATGCTGGAATCGCCCGAATAGGTCGTGTTCGCCAGCAGCCTCGAGCCGTTGTGCGACGGAAAATCCCTGGCTTCGATCCCCAGGTCCTTGATCAGGAACGGCACGCCCCGAAACGGCCCCGGCGGCAGGCG
>JAKQLM010000410.1 GCA_029567145.1 Pseudomonadota bacterium | reverse complement strand
CGCCGCCCAGATCAAGCCCGGCGTGGTCGGCACGCTCGAGTTGGAAGACGGCTCGGTGGTGACCATCAAGATCGCTGACGGCGCGGTCACCGACCAGAAGATCGTCTCGCTCAACTGGTCCAAGCTCTTCAACAAGCCGCTGAAGTACCCGCCCGAGGATCACATCCACGACCTCTACGGCGACATCATCGGCACGACTGACGCCTCGTGGATCGCGGATGGAGCGGTGGTCACCCAGACCATCGCGGACGGCGCGGTGACGAATGCGAAGCTCCAGAAGGACTTCCTGCGCATCGGCGACACAGAAGTCGACTTCATGCTGTGCGAGATCGGCGGAACGGTCGGCGACATTGAAGGCCTGCCGTTCTTTGAAGCGATCCGCCAGTTCATCCACGAACGCCCGCGCGGCCAGTCGATCCTGATGCACCTGACGCTGCTGCCCTACCTCGCGGCCAGCGGAGAGCTCAAGACCAAGCCCACTCAGCACAGCGTCAAGGAACTGCAATCCATCGGCCTTGCGCCCGACGTCCTCGTCTGCCGCAGCGAACACCCGATCCCCGACCGCGAACGGGAAAAGATCGCCCTCTTCTGCAACGTCCGCAAGGAACACGTCATCCCCGCCTATGACCTGAAAACGATCTACCAGGCCCCGCTGGCCTACCATCAGGCGGGTCTTGACCAGGCGGTGCTGGACGCGTTCGGAATCACCCCCGCGCCGAAACCCAACCTCGCGCGGTGGGAAGACGTGATGGACCGCCTGACCCACCCCGAAGGCGAAGTCCGCGTCGCCATCGTGGGCAAATACACCCAGCTGGAAGACGCCTACAAATCCATCGCCGAGGCGCTGACCCATGGCGGCATGGCGAACCGCACCAAGGTTCGCGCCGAATGGATCGACGCCGAGATTTTCGAACGCGAAGACCCTGCGCCCTATCTGGAAAACTTCCACGCCATCCTGGTTCCCGGCGGCTTTGGCGAACGTGGCACCGAAGGCAAGATCAACGCCGCGCGCTATGCCCGCGAAAAGAAGATCCCGTACCTGGGCATATGTCTGGGCATGCAGATGGCCGTTATCGAATCCGCGCGCAACCTTGTCGGCGTCAAGAACGCCGGGTCCGAGGAGTTTGACCACGAAGCCGGTGAAAAGCGCTTTACCCCGGTGGTCTACCACCTAAAGGAATGGGTGCAGGGCAACCACACCGTCACCCGCAAGGCCACGGATGCCAAGGGCGGCACCATGCGCCTGGGGGCCTATACCGCGAACCTGAAGGACGGCTCTGCCGTTGCCCGCATCTACGGCAGCCATGTGATCGAGGAACGCCACCGCCACCGCTATGAGGTGGACATCCAGTACCGCGACCAGCTGGAAAAATGCGGGCTGATCTTCTCGGGCATGTCGCCCGACGGCAAGCTGCCCGAGATCGTCGAGGTCAAGGACCACCCCTGGTTCATCGGCGTCCAGTTCCACCCCGAGCTGAAGTCGAAACCCTTCGCCCCCCACCCCCTGTTCGCCGACTTCGTGCGCGCAGCGGTCGAGGTGTCGCGGCTGGTCTGATCCTTTAACCTCTGATTGCAAAGATCCGCGCCCACCCGCCTGCGGTGGGAAATATTGTGTCGCATCTGCGACAGCGGTCCAAATGTTGATCAAATTCTGGGTTGCGCACTTGCGAATTGATGAACTGGTTAATAAATTTCAAGGCGTGAAATCGCGCCGAATTCCTGGCGCGTCGCATTGGAAAGTCCCTCACATGAAACGCACTCTCGCCGCATTGTTTGTCACGATTTCCACGCCTGGTCTGGTCGCAGCGCAGGACCTGTCGGGCGGAGTCACCCTTGGCTACGGCAATCACGACATCGCCGGCCAGGGCCTGACCACGACCTCGCTGGACGGCCGTGTCAAGCTTGCCTTCGCGAACGGCATGACCCTTGGCGTGTCGGCCGGGTATCTTGACCTTGGCATCGACGGCGCGCCGTTCGACATCTCTGCCAACTTTGTCGGCCTGGATGCGGGCTACAACTTCGGCAACGGCATCAGCGCCGGAGTCTACGTCGAGCAGCTGACCGGCAGCGTCAGCGCCCTGCCCATCGACCTCACGCTCAAGTCGATCGGGGCCGAGGTCGGCTACACAACCGGCAACCTGCAGTTCGGTGCCCATGTCGGCCGCACGTCGACCAGCCCGGACATCAACATCGACATCGACAACGTCGGCCTGACCGCCAAATACACGCCGAGCGAAAAGCTGGATATCGGCGGTGCCTTCCTGCGTGCCACGCTTTCCAGCGGCGGGTCCGAGATCGACATCGACATGCTGGGCGTTGCGGCGGCCTATGACATCAACCCGCAGCTCTCGGTCTTCGGTGGCGTCAGCCGCACGTCGATCAGCGACGTCGACGTCGACTTCACCACGATGGGTCTGGGCGTGGGCTACGATTTGTCGTCAATGGTCGGCATGGCCTCGATCGTGTCGCTGGAAGTGGCACGCACCGAGGTTTCGCTTGGCGGCGGCAGCGAGGATCTGGACACGCTCCGTCTGGGCCTGACCTTCCCGCTGGGCGGCAAAGGGACCGAGGCGCCGCTGAACAGTGTCGCCGACTCGATCTTCAACCCGCGCCACGGTGCGGTGAATGCGGCCCTGACCGGCGCGTTCTGATCGACCTAGTCTGAACGCGACGGGCGGCGCATCCCCTGCGCCGCCCGTTTGCCTGTTCAGTACCCGACCAGCCCCCTACCACAGGCAGGCTGCCACCGACCCGTCCTCGCGCCTCAGCCACATCCCTTCGGGCGAGGCGACGAATCCGCGGGCGTCAGCCAGCGCCTTCAGCCAGGCGGCTTCACGCGCCATCCGCTCCGGGTCAAGGCAGGCCATTTCGGTCACCGCCAACGGGCTGAACTGCATCCATCCCGCATCCAGGTCCGCCGTCCCGGTGAACCAGTTGCAGCCGGTGGTTCCCTCGACCTTGCCGTCGAAGCTTACCTGAAGGGACAGGCCCGCGCCTTCGGGGACCAGCACACCGTCGATCTCCAAGGGCACCCAGATCACGCCGGTCACCCGCCCGACCGAAACCGAGACG
>JAKQLM010000384.1 GCA_029567145.1 Pseudomonadota bacterium | reverse complement strand
CCTGACCATTGGGCTGAACTTCGGCATCGACTTCCGGGGTGGCACCACGATCCGCACCGAATCGACCACCGCGGTCGATGTCGCTGCCTATCGTGACGCGCTCTCTACCGTCGATGCGGGCGACGTGTCGATCACCGAGGTGATCATCGCGGAAACCGAGATGCCAAAGGTTATCCATTGCAGGCGGAAGAAGTTGATGTTGGTCTTTTCGGGAACAAGCCGTAGACGCCAGGCCATTTTGCATTCTCCTTTGCGTCAGACCACGATGGTCTTCGGGCGTTTCCAGTCGAGCCAGAGCTCGACAATAAGCCGGGTGACGTAGACTGCGGTGAACAACGACGTGATGATCCCAAGCCCCAGCGTGACCGCAAAGCCGCGCACCGGGCCAGAGCCAAGCCAGAACATGATCAACGCGGTCAAGAAACCGGTCACGTTCGAGTCCATGATCGCCGAGAACGCGCGTTCGAACCCGGCCTCGACCGCGCGGCGGGGATTGGCTCCGTCGCGCAATTCCTCGCGGATGCGTTCGTAGATCAGGACGTTCGCGTCCACCGCCATGCCCATGGTCAGCACGATCCCGGCGATGCCCGGCAGCGTCAGAGTCGCCCCGATGGCCGACAGGACCGCCATAATCAGCGCGATGTTGATCGCCAGCGCCAGGTTGGCCATCACGCCGAAGGCACCATAGGACGCGATCATGTAAACTGCGACCGCCACCATCCCGATCAGCGCGGCGGTCTTGCCGGCGTCGATCGAGTCCTGCCCCAGTTCGGGGCCGATGGTGCGCTCTTCCAGGAAGGTCATCTTCGCGGGCAGCGCCCCGGCGCGCAGAAGGATGGCCAGGTTCGTCGATTCCTCGACGCTGAACGTGCCGGTGATGATGCCGGACCCGCCCGGGATATGGCTTTGGATCACCGGAGCCGAGATCACCTCGTCATCGAGCACGATGGCGAAGGGCGCGCCTATGTTGGCCGCCGTGTAGTCGCCGAACTTGCGCGCACCGGTGGTGTCAAAGCGGAAGCTGACCGCCGGCTTGCCGTTCTGGTCAAAGGAGGGCTGCGCATCGACCAGATCCTCGCCCGAGACGACGGGCGTATCCTCGACGATATAGTAGACCCCCTCTTCGTCCTGCGAGGGCAGGATCTTGTTGCGGGCCCCAGGGTTGGCGGCCGCATCGGTGGTGCGGCTGATCACGGCGTTGAAGGTCAGCTGGGCGGTCGTGCCGATCACGTCCTTCAACTCTTGCGCCGAGCCGATGCCGGGCACCTGGATCAGCACGCGGTCTTCGCCCTGGCGCTGGATCGTGGGTTCGCGGGTCCCGGCCTGGTCGACGCGGCGGCGGATGATTTCCAGCGATTGCTGCAGCGTGCGTTCGTCGGTCGCCTGACGTTCCGCTTCGGACAGTTGCACGACGATGTCATTGCCTTCGGCGGTGACGTCGATGGTGCTTTGCCCGACACCGGTCAGCGTGACGACGCTGCTGCCCAAGGCGCGCACGGCGTCCAAGGCGGCGGCCATACCGGCCGGGTTTTCCAGCGTCACGCGCAGCACGCCGTCGGGTGACGGAGCCCGACGCACGGCCCCGACCTGATCGCGCAGGTCGCGCAGCGCATCGCGGACGTCCGGCCACATCGCGTCCATGCGGGTCTTGTAGACGTCTTCAACCTGCACTTCGGCCAGAAGATGCGCGCCGCCGCGCAGGTCAAGCCCCAGGTTCATCAGGGCCGAGGGCAGGACCGACGGCCATTCCGCCAGCGCGGCGCTTTGCTCTGCAGTTGCGGTGCCGCCCGCCAGTTCGATGTCGGCAGCGGCGTCATTGTGCCGCTCGACCTGGGCGTAGAACAGGTTGGGAACGGCGGCAGCGATGCCCCAGCCGCAGATGATCAGGATGAGTATCCGCTTCCACAGCGCCGTGCCTTGCATCTGTCAGCCTCAGCTTGCGGCCGGTTCGGTCTTGTTCAGGACCTGGGTGATCGTGTGCTTGACCACCTTGACCTTGACGCCATCGGCGATCTCGACTTCGACCATGCCGTCGTCCTGGACCTTGGAGACCTTGGCGACGATCCCGCCCGAGGTCACGACCTGATCGCCACGCCGCAGGGCTTCGACCATGGCCTTGTGCTGCTTCATCTTCTGTTGCTGCGGGCGGATCAGCAGAAAGTAGAAGATCACGAAGATCAGGATGATCGGCAGGAACTGCGCGACGGCGGCCCCAGCGCCGGGGGCACCCGTGGTCTGGGCGAAGGCGGGAGTGACGAACATGGGCATCCTCTCTTGCGGTGCCGCGGGCCGGTCATGCGGCCACCGCGTGCGATTGACGGCTCATGTAAGGCCTTTCGGGCCGGTTTGCCAGAGGGCGTGCGACGTTCGCCGCCTTCCCCCGCGCCGCGATATCGGGCATAAGCGCCCGCGTAGCGTTCCAAAGGGCCTGATCATGCACGACATCCGCTTCATCCGCGAAAACCCTGCCGCTTTCGATGCGGCGCTTGGCCGTCGCGGGCTTGCGGCGATGTCGCCAGAGCTTTTGGCGATGGATGAGGCGCGGCGGGCCAAGATCCTTGCGGCGGAAACGGCGGCGGCGGCGCAGAATGCGGCGTCCAAGGACGTGGGTGCGGCCAAGGCGCGCGGGGATGA
>JAKQLM010000358.1 GCA_029567145.1 Pseudomonadota bacterium | reverse complement strand
AGGCCATAGCGGTCCATCATGTGCATGCCGGTGACGAACAGCCCAACCCGATACCCCGCATCCCGAGCGGCGACGGCCAAAGGCTCCAGCTTGCCAAAGTCGGCCCGAGTGCCGGTCAGGAAAAGAAGGTGGCGGGTCATGGGATGCTGCGCTGACGTGAAGGGTTGCGATAGCGGAAAAGCTGTTGCATCACAACGCCCGCTTTCGGGACATCCCGGCAGCACAACGTGTCGAACCGCGCACTTGTGCCTTTGGCCTGCAACGTTAGATTGATCTCATGGCTGTTTTCACCAGCATCTGCCTGAAATACGGCACGCTCTATGGGCCGGAATACGTCAACCGGCTGTTCGCGGGCCTGCGACGGCAGTCTGCGGGCGAGATACGGCTTTGGTGCATGACCGACGATCCGCGCGGCATCGACCCCCGGGTCGGCATCCTTCCCCTGCCCGATGAGCCCTTTGCCGCCCGGATGGAGGCGGCCTTGGCCACGGCGCCCAAGCGCGGGCGGCTGAAGAAGATCAGCCTGTTTCGCCCGGGCCTGATCCCGGATCATGCCGGTCCGATCCTTGTGCTGGACCTTGACGTCGCGATCACGGGGGCTGTCGAACCCCTGTTCAGCCACGCGCCGGGCAAGGTCTGCATGCGGCGGGAATGGCGCGGTTCCAGCCGGGCGCCCTCGCTTGGTCACGGCTCGGTCGAGCGCTTTGATCCAGCGCTGCATCCCTATCTTTACGATGTCATGGCGCGGGATCCAGAGGCCGCCGTCGCGTTCGGACTGGGATCGGAACAGACCTATACCTCGAAAAGCGCCGACCGGGCGGGCGACCTTGCCTTCTACCCGGATGCCTGGATCGCCAGCTTCAAGTACGACTGCCGCCCCACCCGTCCACTGAACCTTTTCCGCGAACCGCACTTGCCGCCCGAGGCAAAGGTCGTCTGCTTTCACGGCCGCCCAAAGATGCCAGAGGCGGTTTCAGGCTATCGGGCAGGCCCCTTTCAAAGTACGAGGCCCTGCACCTGGCTGCGCAAGGCCTGGATCGGGGACGCGGAATGACCACCACCTTGGCCGACCTTCCGGTGTGGCTGATCAGCCTGGAACGTGCAGCCGACCGCCGCCGCCGGATGGTCGAGCGGCTGGGCCGGTTGGGCCTGTCCTACACGATCTTCGACGGCGTGGACGGCAAGGCGCGCGAGACGGAATTGCTGGCCAGCGTGGACCAGGCGGCCTTCATGCGAAACATGGGGCGCGGCATCCTGATCGGCGGGATCGGCTGCTATCATTCGCATCTGGGTGTCTGGCGCGCGTTTCTGGCAACGAAGGCAGAAGTGGCGCTGATCCTGGAAGATGACGTGATCTTCCAGGACGACTTTGTCGACGCCGTTCGGCTGGGGCTGCAAGCAGACCAGCATTGGGATTTCCTCAAGCTGAACTGCATCCGCGCCAAGCTGCCGGTTCGTCAGGGAACCGTCGGACCCTATGCCCTGAACGCCTATCTTGGTCCGGCCACGGGAACCGGTGCCTATCTGATC
>JAKQLM010000354.1 GCA_029567145.1 Pseudomonadota bacterium | reverse complement strand
CGAGGCACGGCGGCGCGGTGTCCGGACGCTGCTGAACGCAGCACCATTCCGACCGCTGTCGGATGCCTTTTGCCAGATGATCGACATTCTGGTCGTCAATGCCGTCGAGGCCGAGATGATGGGGGCCGACCCGGTCCA
This sequence comes from Pseudomonadota bacterium, assembly GCA_029567145.1. Lineage (GTDB taxonomy): Bacteria > Pseudomonadota > Alphaproteobacteria > Rhodobacterales > Rhodobacteraceae > Tabrizicola. The sequence continues at coordinate 8,666 of JAKQLM010000354.1, read as the reverse complement.
CAGCCTGCCCAGCGCCGCCGCTGCGGCCGGGCGGCTTGCGACCAGGGCACCGTCGGTGATCGTGACGGCGGGCAGCAAGGGGCTGGCGGCATTTGTGCCAGATGGCACGGCCTGGACAGTGCCCGCCGAACCGGTGCGCGTCCTGTCCAGCCATGGCGCGGGCGATGCCTTCATCGGCGCGCTGTCTGCGGCGCTGGTTGCCGGCAGACCGATGCGCGACGCGACACTGGCCGCGTCACACGCCGCCGCCCTGCATGTCAGCGGTCAGGCCGACTGACAGCCGATCACGGTCAAAGCCGCTGGCCGGTCGCCTTGTCGAACAGATGCGACACCGCCGTCTGCGGTGCCAGGGTGATCGTATCCCCGGGGGCAAAGTCCACCCGGTCGCGGAACACCGCCGTCAGCTCACGCCCGGCAAGGCGGACGACGACATGGGTTTCCGACCCGGTCGGCTCGATCACCGCGACCGTTCCGGTCAGGCCCCGGTCGGCCAAAGGCAGATGCTCCGGACGAATGCCATAGATCACCTCCTGCCCATCCTCGGCCCTGACCCCTGCGGGCACGGGCAGGCGGGTGCCGCCAAGGTCAACCATGCCGCCCGAGATGCGACCGTCCAGCAGGTTCATCGACGGGCTGCCGATAAAGGCCGCCACAAAGACGTTGGCAGGCCGATCGTACAGCTCCAGCGGAGCGCCGACCTGCTCGATCCGGCCGCCCTGCATGACGACGATCTTGTCGGCCATGGTCATCGCCTCGATCTGGTCGTGCGTGACATAGACCGTCGTGGTCTTCAGCCGCTGGTGCAGCTCCTTGATCTCGGTCCGCATCTGGACCCGCAGCTTGGCGTCAAGATTGGACAGAGGCTCGTCGAACAGGAACACCCGTGGATCGCGCACGATGGCGCGGCCCATGGCGACGCGCTGGCGCTGGCCGCCGGACAGGGCGCGGGGATAGCGGTCAAGGTAGGGCGTCAGCCCCAGGATACCCGCTGCGCGTTCAACCTTGGCCCGGACGGCGGCCTTGTCCATGCCGCGCATCTTCAGCGCAAAACCCATGTTCGCGCCAACCGTCTTGTGCGGGTAAAGCGCGTAATTCTGGAACACCATCGCGATGTCGCGTTCCGACGGGGGCAGGTTGTTCACCCGCTTGTCGCCGATCAGGACGTCGCCCTCGGTCACTTCTTCCAGCCCGGCGATCATCCGCAGCAGAGTGGACTTGCCGCAGCCGGACGGGCCGACCAGCACGACAAAGGCCCCGTCGGGAATATCAAGGTCAAGCCCGTGAATGACCTGCAATCCACCGTAGGTCTTGCGCAGAGCGCGGATCGTCACTTCGGCCAAACACCTGCCCCCCTGGAAGCTGTCGGGAATTTCTAGCCCAGACCTGTAGGGCCTGTCCATCCGCTGACCATACTAACATGTTAGAATCTTGACAGGACCCTGCCGCCTTGCGAAGCTGACCCCGGACACGCTGCCATACCGGGGAGTGGGAGGCCCCGTAAATCCTGCTGCGTCCGCGATCAGACGCGGTCCGGGATGCTGGCCTGCACGTCGAGGAACCACGAAAAACAGACATCAGGCCCTGCCGGGATTCCCGGTACAAGCCTGTTTCAAAGGGAGGAGCTATCTTGAAGGTCGATCTTTACGAGATGATGTCGCGGTCCAGGCTTAGCCGCCGCCGGATGCTTCAGGGCACGGCGGCGATGGGGGCGATGGCCGCGATGCCCAAGGCGATGGGCCTCGGCCCGGCCATGGCGCAGGATTCGGTCCGGGCCCAGATCCTGGCGATCCCGGGCGTGGGCATGGGCAGCCCGACCGATGCCGACTGGCAGAAGGTGGGCGAGCTGTGCCTTGCCGCCACCAAGACCAACGTCACCGAAGGCGAATTTGCCGGGGTCGAGCTGACGTTCCTTGGCCTGAACAACCAGAACCTCCACAACCTGCTGTTCCGCGGCTTTCTCAAGCCGTGGGAGACCTATACCGGGGCCAAGATCAACTGGATCGACCTTGCCCAGGCCGACTACAACCCGCGCCTGCAACAGGCGATCGCGACCGGCACGGTGGACTTCGACATCGTCGAGATGGGCGCCCCGTTCGAGGGTGACACCGCCGGACGCGGCCTGCTGGACGAGATGCCCGATTGGGTGAAGACCCAGATCGAGGCCGATGATCTTGTGGGCTACCTTCAGCCTCCAGTCGGCACCTGGGACGGCAAGACCTACCGGATCACCATCGACGGCGACTGCCACACCTTCTCGTACCGGACCGACTATTTCGGCGAGGGCGCGATTGGCGGCGCCGAAGTGCCGAAGACCTGGCAGCAGGTCAACGCGGTGTCCAAGGCGCTTGTCGGGCAGACCGACCCTCTGACCGGCCTTCCCGCGCATGGCTATCTTGATCCGCTGAAAGGCTGGGGCGGCTTTGGCTTCTACTTCATCGCCAACCGCGCCACCGCCTACGTCAAGCACCCGGACGATCCGGCATGGCTGTTCGATCCCGACACGATGAAGCCGCGGGTCAACAATCCGGGCTGGGTCCAGGCGATCCAGGATGTGATGGACCTGATCGCCACCGAAGGTGCCTATCCGGCCGACCAGATCAACGCCGACCCCGGCACCACGGCCTTCAGCCAGTTCCTTGCCGGGACGGGTTCGATGCTGATGTGGTGGGGCGACGTGGGCTCCTCGGCACGCACTTCGGACACGTCCGTGGTGGGCGACGTGGTCGGGTTCGGAATCAACCCGGGGTCCGAGCGTCGGTACAACTCGGCCGCAGGTGCCTGGGAAGACACCGCAAACGAAGCGCCGCTGATGGCCTATATCGGCTGGGGCGTCTATGTCACCAGCCGCGTCTCGGGTGACGAGAAGAAACGCAAGGCGGCCTGGTCTGCCGCGGCCCATCTGGGCGGCAAGGACCTGTCGCTGTGGACGGCGGCCTATCCGTCCGGCTTCCAGCCCTACCGCAACAGCCACTTCAACTATGACGAGTGGGAAGCGGCGGGCTATGACCGCGCCTTCATCGAGGACTACCTCGGGTCGAACGCGGACAGCTACAACCACCCGAACGCCGCGATCGAACCGCGGATTCCCGGCATCTTCCAGTACTACTCGGTCGCCGAGGATGAGCTGTCCAAGGGCTTTGCCGGCCAGTACGCCAGCGCGCAGGAAACCGCAGACGCCATCGCTGCGGCGTGGGAAAAGATCACCGACCAGATCGGCCGCGACAGCCAGATTGCGCTGTACAAGGCCAGCCTGGGGATGTGACGACCACGGGGGCGCCGGCCAGCGCCCCCTTTGACAAGCTACAGGGTGCGCATTCTGGTGCGCACCCTCTTTTTCCCAGGCGGGACGATCCGGTGAGCAGCGCAGGCGACCTTCTTCATGTTGTCACCAACGACAGCATCTCGGCCGGGCGAAAGTCCTTTGGCCGCGCGATCATCTGGGGGTCCGCAGGCGTGCTGGTCCTTGTCGCGGCGCTGCAACTGGCGCAGGTGCTGGGCTGGCAGGACCTTGGGTTCCAGACCTGGCGACCGACGCTGTATGCCTATGTCCTGTGGGCGATCTGCCTGTGCTGGGGCCAGGTCCTTCTGCATGGAGAGCATGGCAAGCGGACCCTTTTCGTCCTTCCCGCTGCGCTGTTCGTGATCTCGCTGACCGTATTTCCGCTGCTCTTCGGGCTGATCATCGCGTTTTCCGACTGGAACCTGTCCAGCCCTACCGGCCGCCAGTTCAACGGGTTGGCGAACGTGCACCAGATGTGGGCAGATCCGTTCTACTGGAACGCCATGCTGAACATGGTCTGGTACACGCTGGCGATCCTGGTGGAGTATGCCATCGCCTTCGGCCTTGCCCTGGCACTGAACGCCGAAATCCGGGCGCGCAAGTTCTTTCGCGTGGCGTTCCTGTTGCCGCTGATGCTGTCTCCGGTGGCGGTCAGCTGGATGATCGGCAAGTCGATGCTGGAACCGCGCTTTGGCCCGATTGCGCGGCTAAGTCGGGCTTTGGGCTGGGACAACCCGTCCTTCTTTGAAAGCGCCTGGATCGCCAAGCTGACCATCATGCTGATGGACGCCTGGACCTTCATCCCCTTCATGATGATCATGATTCTGGCCGGCCTGCAGGCAATACCGAAAGAGCTGAACGAGGCTGCCAAGGTCGACGGCGCGAACGGCTGGCGCGCGTTCTGGGAGGTGACCTTCCCGATGATGCTGCCAGTGTCGATCACCGCGATCCTGATCCGCATCATCTTCAAGCTGAAGCTGGCCGACATCGTGATCAACGTCACCTCGGGCGGGCCGGGAGGGGCGACGGACACGGTCACGTCCTTCATCTTCCGCGAATACCGGGACCGGTCGAACGTCGGGTACGGCACGCTTTTGGCGATGGTCTATCTGGTGGTGATCGTCATCGCGATGACGGTGCTGATGAAACTCGCCGACCGCTTCGCAAGGCCACGAACATGACCGAAACCCCGCCGCCCCCCGCCGCCGCGCAGATCTTTTACGACAGCCCCGGCGATCAGGCCTTTCGCGTCCGCTGGTGGACCGGACGCGCCACGGTCTACGCGCTGCTGATCCTGTGGTCCTTCATCTGCCTGTTCCCGATCTACTGGACGCTGACCACCAGCTTCAAGATGGCGCCGGACGTGATGAAAGGCCACATGCTGCCCTGGGTCGACTTTTCTCCGGCGTGGCTGGGCTGGCGATCCTTGGGCCTGTCACCCGACACCTGGGGCGATGAAAGCACGGTCCGGGCCGAGTTCCTGAAACGGTTCTCGAATTCCGCCATCGTGTCGGTGGTCTCGTCGGTGCTGGCGGTGGTGCTGGGGTCGCTGGCGGCCTATGGCCTTTCCCGGTTCAGCTACAAGTTCGCCTGGATGCGGAACGGCGACATCTCGTTCTTCTTCCTCAGCCAGCTGATCTTGCCGCCCGTCGTCCTCGCCCTACCGTTCCTGGTGCTCTACAAGGAGCTGGCTCTCCTCGACACGCGGATCGGGTTGATCCTTCTCTACACGCTCTCGGTCCTGCCCATCGTCATCTGGATCATGCGGGACCAGTTCTCGTCGATCCCGACCGAGCTGGAGGAGGCGGCGCTGGTCGACGGGCTGTCGATCTGGGGGGCCTTTGTCACCATCATCCTGCCCATCGCCCTGCCGGGAACGGTCGCAGCCTTCATCCTAAGCCTTGTCCTGACCTGGAACGAGTACTTCTTCGCGGCCCTTCTCACCTCCACCCACGCCAACACCCTGCCGGTGATGGTGGCCAGCCAGACCGGGAGCCAGGGGATCAGCTGGTGGTCGATGGCGGCGTTGGCCTGGGCGGCGATCCTGCCGTTGATCGTGATCGGGGTCGTCCTGGAACGCTACATCATCAAGGGGATGGCGGCGGGGGCGGTGAAGTGATGTCCACGGTGGACAAAGTTTGGAAACGCTTATGAAACAAGGGCTTGGGATTTTTTGTTAACCGTTTCTTCACATCTGGAAATGCCGTGCTGAAGGGCATCGACCAGCGGCTTTCGGCGGAAATCGTGCATGTCCTGATGCTGATGGGGCACGGCGACGATCTGGTGATCTGCGACGTGAACCACCCGGCAGCCACCATCGCGGCCGAGACGACTTATGGTCGACTGATCGACATGGCGGGTTGTGATATCCCGACGGCCACACGGGCGATCCTGTCGCTGATGCCCTTGGACACCTTTGTTCCCGCCCCGGTCCAGCGGATGCAGGTCGTGGGCAACCCCGACGGCCAGGTGCCGATCTTTGCCCGGATGCAGGCGGTGGTCGATCAGGCTGAAGGTCGCACCGTCACCATCGAAGCGCTGGAGCGGTTCGACTTCTACGCCGCCGCGAAGCGGGCCTTTGCGATCATCCGGACCAGCGACTCGGGTCCTTATGGCTGCTTCATCCTGAAGAAGGGCGTGGTGGACTTGCCCGAGGTGTAGGGTGGGCAATCTGCCCACCTACCCGGCAAGACCCAGCACCTGCCGCAGGTGGGCAAGGGCGATCTGCACGCCCCGTTCGCCCAGTTCGGGCGAGGCCTGCCCGGCATCTTCGGTATACCAGTGCCCGCCGCCGCCCGCGCGCGACATGTCCACCGTCTCGGGTGCCAGGGTCTGCATCAGCGCGGTTTCGCCTTGTCCGGCGTGGTCGAAAGGAAACGCTGCGCCCTTGGGGAAGAGAGGGTGGATCTGGACCCAGTTGAAGGGGTCGGCCGCGCGGGCCTGATCGGCGTAGTAGTCCTGCATCGCCCGGTCGCCCCACCAGCCGGGGCCGCGCGTGCCCTCCAGATACCGCATGATCGCGTTGCGGCCCGCAAGGCGGAAGGCGAGGTCGGTGGGCATGCCCTGATCGAAGCCTTCGGTCTGATGATGGATCACGCCCCGGATGTTGCGGAAGCCTGCTTTAAGAAGCGCGGTAAACAGCCCTTCGGCCAAGGGCAGGATTGCGCCCGCGTCGATGTGGAGCGTCCCGGTCCCCTCTGGCCCGGCAACCGCGTGCGAGGCCGCGCCATAGGCGAAGGGCGGCAGGGTGATGATCTGGTCGCCAAGGCGGTCCAGAACCTCGGTCACCGCAAGAAGGTCGACTCCGGCGGGCAGGTGCTGGCCGTGGTATTCCATGACCCCGATGGGCAGGACGACGGGCGTGTTCGCCGCGATGGCCGCTTGCAGCTGGTGCGGGCGGAGGCGGGCGAAGTCGCTCACGGCAGGGCCTGCATCAGGTCTTTGGTCTGGGTGTAAAGGCGCTTCCACAGCGGGTATTGCGTGACGTAGGCGGGGACCTTTTCGGGCTGGACCGTCGTGGCGTTCGGGTTCCAGGTCAGGATGTCCTGCGGCTGTGCCGCCCCGATGGCGCAAGCGGCAAGGAAGGCGTCGCCGTAGCTCGCGCCGATGGTCTTTTCGCAGACATGCTGTGGCACTTGGCCGAAGTCGGAGGTCGCCTGCAGCCAGAGTTGGTTTTTCGTGCCGCCACCGACGGCCAGGATGCGATCGGGGGAGGCGCTGACTTCGGCATAGGTTTCCAGCACATGCGCGGTGCCTGCGGCGATGCCTTCCACCACGGCGCGGAACATGTCGGCGCGGGTATGGGTGAGGTTCAGGCCGAAGAACGCCCCGCGCGCGTGGGGGTCGTGGATCGGGGTGCGCTCGCCCGAGAAGTAGGGCAGGCAAAGGAGGCCCTTGGCGCCCTTGGGGCTTTCCTGCGCCTCGGTGACCAGTTCGGCGAAGTCGGTGTCGCGGGCCAGCTGGTCGCGGAACCAGTGGGTGAGGGTGCCGGAGGTCGCAAGACCCGCCATCGAGGCATGGGTGCCGGGGAAAAGCCAGGGCGCATACCACAGGCGCGGGTCGCGGACCGGCTGGCCGGTGACCTGAATGATGAAGATGGTGGAGCCGTACATCAGCATCATCTCGCCGGGAGCTTGGACACCGACGCTGACCGCCTCGGCCGCCGCGTCGATGGTGCCGCAGGTGACGGGGGTGCCTTCCGACAGGCCGGTTTCTAGGGCGGCTGCGGCGGTGATGTGACCGGCGATTTCGGTGGACCACATCAGGCGGGGGAGTTTGGAAAGCGGGATGATCTCGGGGGCGAGGTCGCTGGTCCAATCCTGGGTCGTGACGTCGTAGAGGGGCGAGAAGTTGGCGGCGGTGTAGTGGTCGATGACGTACTCTCCCGTCAGCTTCCAGGTTAGGTAGCTGGTCGAGGTCAGGACCATCGCGGTCTGGGCGTAGAGGTCGGGGTGGGACTCTTTGAGCCAGAGGATCTTTGGCCCGACGGATTGCGAGGTCAGCGCATTGCCGCAGCGGTGGTGGATGGTGGCCTCGCCGATCCGGGCGTTGAGGGCGGCGATCTGGTCGGTGGCGCGGGTATCGACGCCGTAGAGGACGCCGTTCATCAGGGGCTTGCCCGCGCTGTCCACGGGCAGCATGCAGGGGCCGATGGCCGAGGCGGCGACGGCTTTGATCTCTGCCGGGTCAAGGCCGGATTGGTTGAGGAGTTCCTTGGTGATGTGGACGAAGTCGCCCCACCAGTCCTCATCTGCACGGTGTTCGGCCCATCCGGCGCGGGGGACGAGCATCTTGTGCGGGCGCGAGGCTTGGGCGGTGATCCGGCCTTGGGCATCAACGAGGACGCCCTTGGATTCGAAGGTGCCGATGTCGATGCCCAAGGTGTGAGGGCGGGGGGTGTGGGTCATCGGGTGAGTTTCAGGTCGGGGGTGATGGCGGAAAGGGCGGTGTCGAGGAGGATGACGAGGGCTTCGAGGTCGGTGGCGTCGACCACTTCCAGCGCGGAGTGCGAGTAGCGCATCGGGAAGCCGATATCGAGGCAGGCGACGCCTTCGGGGCCCATGAACTGGATGTAGGAAAGGTCAGTGAGCGCGCCTGTGTGGGCGGAGCGTTGGAGGGGGAGGTTGGCTTTGGTCGCGGCGTCTTCCATCAGGCGGACGAGGGCGGGGTGGGGGATGACGCCGTTGAGGGTGCCGCGACCGTGGAAGGAGTAGAGGCTGATGCCGGGGCCGCCGCCGAGGGTGACGTCCCCGCGCGCGGTCATGTCGGGCGTGTCGCAGGCGAGGAGGAGGTCGATCTGCAGCGCGATGGCGGGTTGCAGCGCGGTGGCGGCGGGGAGGACGCCGCGGAGGTTGTATTCCTCTTGCACCGACCAGACGAGGTGGAG
>JAKQLM010000349.1 GCA_029567145.1 Pseudomonadota bacterium | reverse complement strand
GCATCCCGGGTTTCACCATCACCATGTCTGCACCTTCCGACAGATCGCGGGCGACCAGCCGCAGCGCTTCGTCGCTGTTGGCGGGGTTCATCTGGTAGGTCTTCTTGTCACCCTTCAGTGCCCCGGTCGCGCCGACTGCATCCCGGAACGGCCCGTAGAAGGCGCTGGCATACTTGGCCGCGTAAGACAGGATCGACACGTCCTTGTGACCGGCCTTCTCCAAGGCCGCTCGCATCGCGCCGATCCGGCCGTCCATCATGTCCGAGGGGCCAAGAATATCCGCCCCGGCCTCGGCCTGGACCAGCGCCATCTTGACCAGCGCCTCGACCGTCTCGTCGTTCAGGATCACCCCGTCCACCACCAGCCCGTCGTGGCCATGCGCGTTGTAGGGGTCAAGTGCGACATCCGTCATCACCGCGATGTCGGGCACGGCGGCCTTGATCGCCCGGATCGCCCGGTTCGCAAGGTTGTCAGGGTTCCACGCCTCGCGGCAGTCGGCGGTCTTCAGCGCGGGGTCGATGTAGGGAAAAAGGCAGATCGCGGGGATGCCAAGACCCGCCGCCTCGCGCGCGGCTTCGACCACCAGATCGACCGACAGCCGGTCCACCCCCGGCATCGAGCCGATCGGTTCGCGCACGCCCGCGCCATCGCGCACGAACAGGGGCCAGATCAGGTCCGCCGCCGACAGCCGCACCTCCTGGCACAGGTCGCGCAAGGAAGCCGTCCGGCGCGTGCGACGAAACCGGCCCATCGGAAAGGCGGCAAGGACGGGGTGCATGGCGGGTTCTCCAGATCACAAAAGCAAGCCAAGGGCTTGCAGCTTCGGCTTCTGCCTGCCATGGAATTGACAACGCCTCAAGAGCGCTATGACGTGGATGACGCCGTGCAAAGGGACGACTGACCGTTGGATATCCTTGATACCGTCTTCGAAGTCATCGACATGCGCAGCTTTTCCAACCTTTGGTACTGGATCGGGCTGGCCGTCGTGTGGTCGTCCACAAGCCATTGGGTGCTGGGCATTCCACACGACATGATCCAGCGGGCCCGGCGCGAGGGTGGGCAGCCGATGGAAGATGTCGAGGATCTGGCCCGGATCAATGCCGGTCGCCTGATCCATGTCGTCGACAAGGGCGCGCTGGCGATGGTCGCACTGGGGTGTTTCTGGCTGACCGTTCTGGGGGTGCTGGCGTTCCACTACGACGTCGAGTTCGCCCAGGCGGTATTCCTCGTCGCGGCTCCGATGTCGGTCGTGGTCTGGATCAGCGTGCAAAGTTGCCGCAAGATCATCGCGGGCGAGAACAAGGGCGCGGCCCTGTGCCGCAGGCTGACGATCCACCGCCGTCTGACGCAGGTGGTGGGGATGGTGGCGATCTTCGTCACCGGCATGTTCGGGACCTATCAGAACCTGAGCATGTCGATTCTGAACTGACAAAGGCTTTCACGGTGGTCGAGCGCATCATTCTGGGCGGCGCGCCCGAAGGGTTTGACGCCCGGCTACTGGCCCGCGAACTGGCGCGCGGCCGGCCGGTCGTGCATGTCGCGCGCGATGACAAGCGGGCCGAGGCGATGCGCGCGGCGCTGGCGGTGATGGCCCCCGAGGTCGTGGTGCTGGACTTTCCGGCCTGGGATTGCCTGCCTTACGACCGCGTCAGCCCGAACCCCGAGATTTCCGCGCGCCGGATGGCGACGCTGGCGGTGCTGGCAGACGGGTTGCCGGGGCCGTTCGTGCTGCTGACGACGCTGAACGCGGCGACGCAGAAGGTTCCGGCGCGGGATGTGGTGCGGGCGGCCTCGTTCCGGGCTGCGGTCGGTGAACGGGTCGATGAGGCGCGGCTGAAGGGGTTTCTGGCGCGGATGGGGTTTTCGCCGGTGTCCACGGTGGCCGAACCCGGGGATTATGCCCTGCGCGGCGGGATCGTGGACATCTTTCCGCCGGGGCCGGGGGGGCCGATCCGGCTGGATTTCTTCGGCGATGTGCTGGACGGCGCGCGACGCTTTGACCCCGACACGCAGCGGACCATCGAAAAGCTGAAAAAGGTCGAGTTTTCAGCCGTTTCCGAGGTGATCCTGGACGAGGCGGCGATTGCCCGGTTCCGGCAGAACTATCGCATCAGCTTTGGCGCGGCAGGGACGGACGACCCCTTGTACGAGGCGGTCAGTGCGGGTCGCAAGCATCAGGGGATGGAGCATTGGCTGCCCTTCTTCCATGCCGGGCTGGAGACGCTGTTCGACTATCTGCCCGATGCCTCGGTCGTGCTGGACGATCAGGTGACCGCGGCCCGTCTGTCGCGCTGGGACGCGATCGACGACAGCTATGACAGCCGGCATGAGGCGATGGGGGCCAAGGGTCGGATCGACACGGTCTACAAGCCGGTCCCTCCGGGCGAGTTGTACCTGGACGATGCAGGGTGGGAGGCAGCGTTGGCTGGGCACCGTCTGGTGCAGCTTTCGCCCTTGCCGCAATCCCCCGGCCCCGGCGTTCTGGACGCGGGCGCACGGGCGGGCCGCAATTTCGCGCCCGAACGGCAGCAAGAGAAGGTCAATCTTTTCGGGGCTTTGGCCGAACATGTTCAAGCATTGGCCAAGACGTCTCAGGTCGTGCTGGCGTCCTGGTCTGATGGCGCGCGCGACCGGCTAAAGGGCCTTCTGGCCGACAACGGGCTGACCGGCGCGCGCGAGATTGCCGACTTCCGCGATGTTCCCGACGGCAAGGGCGGGCTTTTCCTGGTGGTCTGGCCGCTGGAGGCGGGCTTTGTCGCGCCTGGGCTGGCGGTGATTTCGGAACAGGACGTGCTGGGCGACCGGATGGTCGGCAAACCCCGGCGAAAGCGCAAGGCCGAGAACTTTCTGCGCGAAGTGGACACGCTGTCGCCCGGCGATCTGGTGGTGCATGTCGAACATGGCGTGGGCCGCTATCTGGGGATCGAGACGATCACCGCGCTGGGTGCCCCGCATGCCTGCGTGATGCTGGAATATGCTGAAAACGCAAAGCTTTACCTGCCGGTCGAGAATATCGAGCTGTTGTCCCGGTATGGCCATGAGGAAGGCCTGCTGGACCGCTTGGGCGGCGGGGCCTGGCAGGCGAAGAAAGCCAAGCTCAAGGAGCGGATCAAGGAGATCGCCGACCGCCTGATGCGGATTGCGGCCGAACGTGCGCTACGCCACGCGCCGATCCTGGAAGCTCCGCATTCGATCTGGGAGGCCTTTGCCGCGCGGTTCCCGTATCAGGAGACGGATGACCAGCTGTCGGCGATTGCCGATGTGGTGGCCGACCTGGAGAAGGGCAGCCCGATGGACCGGCTGATTGTCGGCGATGTGGGCTTTGGCAAGACCGAGGTCGCGATGCGGGCGGCGTTCGTTGCGGCGCTGTCGGGGATGCAGGTCGCGGTGATCTGCCCGACGACGTTGCTTGCGCGGCAGCACTACCGCAGCTTTGCCGAGCGGTTTC
>JAKQLM010000334.1 GCA_029567145.1 Pseudomonadota bacterium | reverse complement strand
AGCTGGTGCAGGACGGCATCGTGCTGCGGACGCGCGACGAAACCGACGCCCGGGCGCGCTGGGTCCGCCTGACCCCCGCCGGAGAAGCGGCGATGCAGGACGCCGACCGCATCAAGGTCGAGATCGAGACCCGCTGGCGCTTGCAGATCGGCGCACAGGGCTTTGCGACCCTGGACCGCGCGTTGCGCCAGGTGATTGCCCTGAACTCACAGCCCGGCTTGCCGGGGAACCCGCAAAGTGGCAAGAAAGCCTGACCAATTTGGACAGGACCCGCCCATGCCCGTCATCACCTGCATCGAGGATCTGAAGCGCCTGCACCAGAAGCGCACGCCGCGCATGTTCTGGGACTATTGCGAAAGCGGCAGCTATACCGAGCAGACCTTCCGCGACAACAGCTCGGATTTCCAGAAGCTGCGCTTTCGCCAGCGCGTCGCGCGTGACCTGTCGGGCCGTGTGCTGGAAAGCACGATGATAGGGCAGAAGGTGGCGATGCCAGTCGCCCTGGCCCCGGTCGGCAGCACCGGCATGCAGCACCCCGACGGCGAGATTCACGCAGCCCGTGCCGCGGCCAAGGCCGGGGTGCCCTTTACCCTGTCCACCATGTCGATCTGTTCGATCGAGGATGTCGCCGCGCACAGCCCCGACCCGTTCTGGTTCCAGCTGTACGTCATGCGGGACGAGGATTTCGTCGATGCCATCATCGAACGGGCACGGGCCGCGAACTGCAGCGCGCTGGTCCTGACGCTGGACCTGCAGATCCTGGGCCAGCGCCACAAGGATCTCAAGAACGGTCTGACCTCGCCGCCCCGGCCCACGATCCCCAACCTGATCAACATGGCGCTGAAGCCGCGCTGGTCGCTGGGGATGCTGCGCACGCCGCGCCGCCAGTTCCGCAACATCGTCGGCCATGTGAAGAACGTGCAGAAACTGTCCGACCTGACCGCCTGGGCGAATGAACAGTTCGACGAAAAGCTGGACTGGGCCAAGATCGCCCGCATCCGCGACCAGTGGAAGGGCAAGCTGATCCTCAAGGGCGTGCTGGACGCCGAAGACGCGCAGATGGCCGCCGATGCCGGGGCGGACGCGGTGATCGTGTCGAACCACGGCGGGCGGCAACTGGACGGGGCGCTCAGCTCGATCCGGATGCTGCCGTCGGTCGTGCGCGCCGTGGGCGACCGGACCGAGGTCTGGCTGGACAGCGGTATCCGGTCCGGGCAGGACGTGCTCAAGGCCCTGTCGCTGGGTGCAAAGGGCACGATGATCGGGCGGGCCTATATCCACGGCCTTGGCGCGATGGGCGAGGCCGGGGTGACCAAGGCGCTGGAGGTGATCAAGAAAGAGATGGACATCACCATGGCGCTGTGCGGCGAACGCGACATCAAGAACATGGGCCGCCACAACCTGCTGGTTCCGCAGGATTTCGAGGGCAACTGGGCGTGATCTCCCGCAGCGCCAGCGCCCTGGTTCCGGCGCTGGTCGCGGCGCTGGCGGGGCCTGCCCTGGCCGACCCCTGCGCCGCAAAGAGCAGGGCCTGCACGCGGCCCTGTCGCAAAGTCTGGCGAACGACGCGGCGTTGCTTTCGACCCGCGGTGTCCGGACATCGGCGCTGGAGATCACGCCCGCCGACCTGGTGACGCTTCTGGCGCAAGGGTTCGCCCTGACGCCGCAGCGTGAAATCCTGCTGATCTACAGCCAGACCGATACCGGCCTTTGCGCGCTGGTGTTCGACGGCCAGACCGTCACCGCGCAGGCCCAACGCCCCGGCCAGACCGTCGCCGACCTGACCGCAGCGCGGCTGGACCTGTCCGC
>JAKQLM010000317.1 GCA_029567145.1 Pseudomonadota bacterium | reverse complement strand
TGGCCATCGGGGCGACGGCAAAGATCGCTTCGGCCAGGCTGGTCATCCGGTCGGGGTCCAGAAGCGTGGGCGTCCCGCCCCCCCAGTGCAGCCGCGACAGCGTCACGCCGCGCGGCAGGTGGCGGCCAAGCAGGGCAAGTTCGGTCTTCAGCGTCTCGACATACGAGATCACCGGATCGTTCGACGTGGTGCCTTGCGTGCGACAGGCGCAGAACCAGCACAGCCGGCGGCAGAACGGGACGTGGACATACAGCGAAATCTCGCTGCCTTCGGGCACCGCTTCGATCCAGCGGGTAAAATCCGCTGCTCCTACCCCAGCCGCAAAGTGCGGCGCGGTGGGATAAGAAGTGTAGCGCGGCACGCGCGCGTCAAAGAGCCCATGCTGGGCGAGTTGCGGGTCATGTGTCATCAGGCTACACTGACGGGACACGCCCCTCGTCACCTTGACGCAGATCAACTTACGGAAACACCGGATGCAGGACCACTTTGCGCATGTGCAATGCAGCGATTGCCCAATTCGCCATCGGGCCGTCTGTGCGCGCTGCGATCAGGATGAACTGAACCGGCTGGAGCAGATCAAGTACTACCGCAGCTTTCAGGCCGGGCAGACGATCATCTGGTCGGGCGACCGGATGGACTTTGTCGGTTCGGTGGTCAGCGGCATCGCCAGCCTGACTCAGACGATGGAGGACGGGCGGCGGCAGATGGTCGGGCTTCTGCTGCCATCGGACTTCGTCGGGCGTCCGGGGCGTCCGACAGCGGCCTTCGACGTGACCGCGACGACCGACGTGGTGATGTGCTGTTTCCGCAAGAAGCCGTTCGAGACGCTGATCGCCGAAACCCCTAACATCGCGCAGCGTCTGCTGGAAATGACGCTGGACGAACTGGATGCCGCGCGCGAATGGATGCTGCTTCTGGGCCGCAAGACCGCGCGGGAAAAGATCGCCTCGCTGATCTCGATCATCGTGCGGCGCGAGGCGACGTTGCACAAGCGGAAGACGGCGAGGATGCTGACGGTGGACCTGCCCCTGACCCGCGAAGAGATGGCCGATTACCTGGGCCTGACGCTGGAGACGGTCAGCCGCCAGATCAGCGCGTTGAAAAAGGACGGCGTGATTAGCCTGGAAGGCAACCGCCACGTCAGCATTCCCGACATCGACCGCCTTCTGGAGGAGGCCGGCGACGACACCGACGGTGGGATGCTGGTCTGACCTGTCCACGCTGGACCGATTCTGAAATCAAAAAAGATCAATGGGTTGCGTGTGGGCGTTTACCCTTTGGCAAGGATTGCGCGCATGACCATGCTGACGTTTCACACCTGCGATGTCTTTACCGACCGGCCTTTTGCGGGCAACCCGCTGGCGATTGTCCCGGGGGCGGACGGGCTGACCACTGGCCAGATGCAGACCCTTGCGCGCGAGTTCAACCTGTCCGAGACGATCTTTGTCCAGGCCCCGGCGAACCCGGCGCACACCGCCCGCGTCCGCATCTTCTTTCCCACGGCCGAGATTCCGTTTGCCGGACATCCGACCATCGGCTGCGCCATCCATCTGGCCCTGGCGATGGGCGAGGGCGACTTTGACCGCCAGCTGGTGCTGGAGGAAGAGGCGGGCCTGGTTCCGGTGCGCGTGACCCGGCATGGCCGCGACCTGTGGGCCGAATTCGTCGCTCCGGTTCTGCCACATGCGGTTGTCGATGCGCCGGACCCCGGCCGCGCGCTGGACCCGCAGCGGCTGGCCACCGCGCTGGGGTTGCACGCCGACGACATCGGCTTTGCCAGCCACCGCCCCGGCCTGTGGCAAGGCGGGCCGCGGTTTCTTTATGCGCCGGTCGCCAGCCTGGACGCGCTGGCCCGGGCACGGCCGATCCAGCCGGTCTGGTCCGACGTGATGCAGGCGGCGGGGGTGGACAGCATCTACCTGTACACGTCGGGCGACGGGTGTGACTACCGCGCCCGGATGTTTTCGCCCACGGCAGGCATCCCCGAGGACCCGGCGACGGGATCGGCCAGCGCTATCCTGGCGGCGCAATTGCAGGCCTCGGGCGCCTTGGGCGACGGGGAAACCCGCCTGACCCTGCAGCAGGGGGTCGAGATGGGGCGTCCAAGTGCCATCGCCCTGACGGTTGTGGCAGATCGCCACCGCCTGATCGAGGTGCGGATCGCGGGCGGCGCGGTGCCGGTGTCCGACGGCCGTATCCGGGTGCCGGAGTGATCTGACGCCGCCCCAATTGGGTCAAGATCTCGCGGTTTGAAGGCTGGTCTATCGTGGATGGGAATGATGTTCGGATTCGGTCGCAGAAAACAGGTCGAGATACAGCGTGAGCCGCCCAGCGTGCCGCTTGGCATGCTGCAGGTGTTCCTTCTGGCCTATGGCGCGGCGGTCGCGCGGGGCTGGCCCCAGGGCCAGATTGCCAGCGAAATCGCCTGGCGGGCGGTCTGGCTGGAAGAGCGGCGGCTGCCGGGACTGGGCGTGCTGGTCAACGACTTTGCCCGCAACCGCGG
>JAKQLM010000304.1 GCA_029567145.1 Pseudomonadota bacterium | reverse complement strand
AACGCGGACGGCTCGCTTGGCGTGTTGCAACAGGCGTTCCAGGACCATCACGGGCTGCAGTGCGGGTTCTGCACGCCGGGCATGGTAATGTCGGCGGCGGCGTTGCTGAACGACAACCCCAAGCCCAGCGAGCAGGAGGTGCGGCACTATCTGGACGGCAACATCTGCCGTTGCACGGGCTACCACAACATCGTCAAGGCCGTGATGGCTGCCAGTGGGCAGGATGTCAGCGCCCTGGCTGCGGAATAGGGGGGTCACGATGCCGAAGGATCATGGAATTGGCGCATCATCAAAGCGCCGTGAGGATATCCGGTTTCTGACCGGGCGCGGGATCTACACCGACGACATGGCGGTTGCCGGTCAGGTCCATGCCGTGATGGTGCGGTCCACGGTTGCGCATGGCCGGATCGCGTCGGTGGGGACCGCGCGCGCGGCCGCGATGCCCGGCGTGCTGGCGGTCTTTACCGGCGAGGACTTCGCGGCGGTCGGCGGAAACCCCGCAGGCTGGTTGATCAACAGCCGCGACGGCACGCCGATGCGCGAGCCGAAGCGCCCGGTACTGGCGCATGGCAAGGTGCGCCATGTCGGCGACGCCTATGCCGCCGTTGTGGCCGAGACCTATGCCCAGGCCAAGGATGCGGCCGAGGCGATTGCCGAGGATACGGTGATCGAGGACTTGCCGGCGATTGTCGACATGGCGGCCGCGCTGGCCGACAGCACCAACCGCGTGCATGACGAGATCCCGGACAACCAGTGCTATGACTGGGGCTGGATCGAGGACAACCGCGCGGCGGTGGATGCCGCGATCAAGTCGGCTCCGCATGTCACCACGCTGGAACTGGTGAACAACCGACTGGTGCCGAACGCGATGGAGCCGCGCGCGTCGATCGGCGAATATTTCCCCGGCACGCAGGATTACAAGCTGACCACCACCAGCCAGAACCCGCACCTCACGCGGCTTCTGGTCGCGGCCTTTGTGCTGGGCATCCCGGAAAACAAGCTGCAGGTCGTGGCCCCGGATGTGGGCGGCGGGTTCGGCTCGAAGATCTATCACTATGGCGAAGAGGCCCTGGTGCTGGCGGCGGCCAAGAAGCTGGGCCGTCCGGTGAAATGGGTGGCGGAACGGTCGGAATCGTTCCTGACCGACGCGCATGGTCGCGACCATGTGACGAAGATCGAACTGGCCAGCGACCTGGAGGGCAACTTCATCGCCTTCAGGACCGAGACGATGGCGAACGTCGGGGCCTACCTGTCGAACTTTGCCACGGTGACGCCGACCTTCCTGCACGGCACGCTGATGGCGGGGCCCTACAAGGTGCCGAACGTCTATGTGAACGTGAAGACGGTGTTCACCAACACCGCGCCGGTCGATGCCTATCGGGGCGCGGGCCGGCCCGAGGCGACCTATTCGCTGGAACGGGTCGTGGACAAGATGTGCCGCGAGCTGGGGCTGGACCCGTTCGAGGTGCGCCGCAAGAACTTTGTCACCCCCGACATGTTCCCCTACACGACTCCGGTCGCGCTGGTTTATGACACCGGCAACTACCATGCGACGCTGGACAAGGTGATGGAACTGGCCGACGTCGCGGGGTTCGAGGCGCGCAGGGCGGCCTCGGCCGCGAAGGGGCGGTTGCGCGGGATGGGGCTGTCCACCTGGATCGAGGCTTGCGGGATCGCCCCCAGCCATCTGGTTGGCATCCTTGGCGCACGCGTCGGGCTTTATGACGCGGCAACGGTGCGGGTGAATGCGACAGGGAACCTGAGCGTGATGGTCGGCGCGCACAGCCATGGGCAAGGCCACGAGACGGTGTTCGCGCAGATCGTGGCGGACAAGCTGGGAATCCCGGAATCCAGCGTCGAGATCGTGCATGGCGATACGGCGAAGATCCCGTTCGGGATGGGGTCCTATGGCAGCCGCAGCCTTGCGGTCTGCGGGGTGGCGATGACCAAGGCGGTGGACAAGATCATCGCCAAGGGCAAGAAGATCGCGGCTCACATGCTGGAGGCGGCAGAGGGAGACATCACCTTTGCCGACGGCAAGTTCAGCGTGGCGGGGACCGACAAGGCCAAGACCTTTGGCGAGATCGCGTTCAGCGCCTATGTCCCGCACAACTATCCGCTGGAAACCCTTGAACCGGGGCTGGAGGAGACGGCGTTCTACGATCCCGCCAACTTTACCTATCCCGCAGGTGCCTACCTGTGCGAGGTCGAGGTGGACGAAGGCACCGGCAAGGTCGACGTGGTGGCCTTCCACTGTGCGGATGACTTTGGCAACATCATGAACCCGATGATTGTCGAAGGTCAGGTGCATGGCGGCGTGGGGCAGGGGATCGGCCAGGCGCTGTGCGAATTCACCACCTATGACGAAAACGGCCAGCTTCTGACCGGGTCCTACATGGATTACGCCATGCCAAGGGCCGAGGATGTGCCGTTCTACAACGTGGACTACAGCTGCCAGACGCCCTGCACCCACAACCCCTTGGGCGTGAAGGGCTGCGGTGAGGCGGGGGCCATCGGTTCGCCCCCTGCCGTCGTCAACGCGGTGATCGACGCGCTGCAGCGGGGCGGGCACAGCCAGGTCACGCATATCGACATGCCAGTCTCGCCGTCGCGGGTCTGGTCAGCGATCAACGGCTGAGGGAGAAGAAAATGCACAACTTTGACTTCGTGAAACCCTCGTCCATTGCCGATGCGGCCAAGGCCCTGGCAGGCGAAGGCGCGCAGGCGCTGTCCGGGGGCCAGACCCTGATCCCGTCGATGAAGCAGCGCCTTGCCGCCCCGGCCACGCTGGTCAGCCTGACCGCCATCGCCGAGATGCAGGGCGTCTGCACCGGCGATGGGGGCCTGCACATCGGCGCGGCCACCCCGCATGTCGTGGTCGCGCGCGAGGCGGCCCGGCACTATCCCGCGCTGGCGGTGCTGGCGGGCGGGATCGGTGATCCGGCCGTCAGGAACCGGGGCACCATCGGCGGCAGCCTGGCCAACAACGATCCGGCGGCCTGCTATCCGTCTGCGGTGCTGGCCAGCGGGGCGACGGTCGTGACCAGCACGCGGCGGATCACGGCGGACGACTACTTTCAGGGCATGTTCTCGACCGCGCTGCATGACGGAGAGATCATCACCAGCGTCGTCTTTCCAATCCCGGAAAAGGCCGCCTATGTAAAGTTCCTGCAACCCGCCAGCCGCTTTGCCCTGACCGGGGTTTTCGTGGCCAAGTTCAAGGACGGTGTCCGGGTCGCGGTCACGGGGGCGTCGAACGACGGCGTCTTCCGCTGGGCCGAGGCGGAGGCCGCCCTGTCGGCCAGTTTTGCGGCCAGCGCGATTGCCGGGCTGTCGGTCGATTCCCGGCGCATGATCAGCGACCTGCACGGGTCGGGCGGCTATCGCGCGAACCTGGTCAAGGTGCTGACCGGGCGGGCGGTGACCGCGGCGGGCTGATCCAGCTGTCCCACCATCCAGCGGCCCCGCAGGTTGCCTGCGGGGCCGTTGTCATTCCTCTGTCACCGACATCGGGCATTCAGCCTGTGGACAACCGCGCAACCGCTCTGGCGCTTGGGGGTTGCCACGGCGGAAACGCCAGATATAGTTTCGGCGACGGGGCAGGCCATCGCCCCGACGGACCGACTGGACGACAGGCATTGCGCGGAGTCTTTGACGGAATGGACGGCGACTTCAGGACCCAGTTCGTGCGCGACCCGGCCGCGCTGAAGCACTACCCCGCGTTGGTGCTGAATGCCGACTATCGCCCGCTAAGCTATTACCCGCTGTCGCTGTGGCCCTGGCAAGAGGCGATCAAGGCGGCGGTCCTGGACCGGGTCCAGATCGTCGCGGAATACGAACAGGTCGTGCGAAGCCAGCGACAAGAGTTCCGCATACCTTCGGTCGTGGTGCTGAAAGAATTCGTAAGACCCCAGAAGCGCGTGGCATTCACGCGCTTCAATCTTTTTCTGCGGGACGAATTCTGCTGCCAGTATTGCGGCACCAAGGGCGATCTGACGTTCGATCATGTGGTGCCGCGGTCCAGGGGCGGGATCACCAGCTGGGAAAATGTCGTGGCGGCCTGCAGCCCTTGCAACTTGCGCAAGGGAAACAAGAGCCTGCGCCATTCGGGCCTGACGCTGCGCCGCCCGGCCCGGGTGCCCAGTGCCGAGGAAATGCAGGCGCATGGCCGCCGCTTTCCGCCAAATCACCTGCATGACAGCTGGATGGACTATCTGTACTGGGACGCCGAGCTGGACGCCTGACCAGGCTTCGCCTGCCTGCGTCATAAAGCTGTTACAAAACATTTACATTCCGGGTCTGAAATGGTCGGATGCAGCTTCCTGAGGGGAGAATGCAATGACGGTCGGACTGGACGTGGCGGCGATCAACTTGATGACCGCGCTTGGCTGTGGGGCAATGATCGGGTCCGAACGCCAGGTCCGGCAGCGGATGGCGGGCCTGCGCACGAACGCGCTTGTGGCGCTGGGAGCGGCGAGCTTCGTGACGTTCTCGGGCCTGTTCCCGGATGAGGTCAGCCCGACCAGGGTCGCCGCGCAGGTGGTGTCCGGGATCGGCTTTCTGGGCGCCGGGATCATCTTTCGCGACGGGTTCAACGTCCACGGGCTGAACACGGCGGCGACGCTGTGGTGTTCGGCCGGGGTGGGGATGATGGCCGGGGCGGGGGCCTGGGACTTTGCGCTGCTGCTGACGGCGCTGGTGGTGTTCATCAACCTTGGCCTGCGGCCTCTGGTCAAATTCCTCAAGCGCCACACCCGCGCCGGGATGCCGATGCTGAAATCCTACCGCGTGGTGGTCACGGTCGGCGAGACCCAGGAAGCCGCCGTGCGAAGCCTGATCCTGCGCACGCTGTCGCTGGGCGGGCTGCATCTGTCCGAGATCGGGGTCGCGGCGGGCGAGGGCGGGCTGGACCTGTCGGCGACGGTCAGTGCCGAAGGCGTGGGCGAAGCGGCGCTGGAACAAGCGGTGCAGCGGTTGGCCGCCGAGCCGGGCCTGATGCGGGTGCGCTGGGAGCCTCTGGAGGACGGCTGATCCGCGCTGACTGTTCCGTCCGCCGCATCGCAATGCTAGACAGCGGGGCGGGTAGGCTGTAGAACGCCGCCGTTAGCGCTAACAGCGCGCTTCCAGGAGGCAGTCATGGTTTCGCGTGTCATTCCGGTGGATGTGTTCGATCTGGTGATCTTCGGGGGCACGGGCGACCTTGCCCGCCGCAAGATCCTTCCGGGCCTGTACCGGCGCTTTCAGGCCGGGCAGATGCCTGCGGACAGCCGGATCATCGGGGCCGCGCGGGCGGACCTGACGGACGCAAGCTATCGCGCGCAAGTGGCCGAAGCGATTGCCGAATTCGTGCCAAAGGACCGTCAGGATGCCGATGTCATCGCGGCCTTTCTGGACCGGCTGCATTATGTCGCGATCGACGCCACCGGGACGAACGGCTGGCCGGCGCTGCAAGCGCTGATGCGCGAAAACGTCGTGCGAGCGTTCTATTTCTCGGTTGCGCCCAGCCTGTTCGGCGACATTGCCAGCCGATTGCACGACCACGGCATCGCCGATGCCTGGAGCCGGATCGTGGTGGAAAAGCCGTTCGGGCGCGACCTTGCGTCTGCCCGCGCGCTGAACGAGGTGCTGGCCCGGCACTTTACCGAGGCGCAGATCTACCGGATCGACCATTATCTTGGGAAAGAGACGGTCCAGAACCTGATGGCGGTCCGCTTTGCCAATATCCTGTTCGAACCGTTGTGGAAGGCCGAATACATCGACCACGTCCAGATCACGGTGGCCGAGACGGTCAGCGTCGATGGGCGCGGCGCCTATTACGACAAGTCGGGCGCGATGCGGGACATGGTGCAGAACCACCTGATGCAGCTGTTGTGCCTGATCGCGATGGAGCCTCCGTACCACTTCGACCCGGATGCGGTGCGAGATGAAAAGCTGAAGGTGATCCGCGCGCTGAAACCGGTCCCGCCCGAGGATATCGTGCGCGGGCAATATGGGGCCGGGGGCGGCGAAAAGGGCTATGTCGCGCACAGCGAAAACGGTTCCAGCAAGACCGAAAGCTATATCGCTCTGAAGGTGCAGGTGTCGAACTGGCGCTGGCAGGGGGTGCCGTTCTATCTGCGCACCGGCAAACGCCTGCGGTCGCGCGCGTCCGAGATTGCAATCACCTTCAAGCAGCCGCCACATGCGATCTTTGACGACGCGGCGGGCTGGCATGAAAACGTGCTGGTGATCCGGTTGCAGCCCAATGAGGGCATGAATCTGATGGTGATGATCAAGGAACCCGGACCGGGGGGCATGCGCCTGATGCAGGTGCCCCTGGACATGTCCTTTGCCGCCGTCCTGGGCGACGAGGCGGACGAGACTCCGGATGCCTATGAACGGCTGATCATGGACGTGATCCGCGGCAACCAGACCCTGTTCATGCGCGGTGACGAGGTCGAAGCGGCCTGGGCCTGGACCGATCCGATCATCGAAGGTTGGGAAGGCCGGGGTGACAAGCCGCAGACCTATGATCCCGGATCCTCGGGGCCGGAGGACGCGTTGATGCTGATGCACCGCGACGGGCGGCGCTGGCGGGAGATTCGCTGATGAAGCTGGAAATCTATCCCGACCGGGAAATGCTGATGCTGGGGCTGGCGAATGTGATTGCCGGGCAACTGGCCGATTTCCTGCGCCGGGATGGCAAGGCGACGCTGTCGGTGCCGGGGGGGACCACTCCGGGGCCGATCTTTGACACGCTGTCGGGGGTGGACATGGACTGGGCCAATGTGGCTGTGGTCCTGAACGACGAACGCTGGGTGCCGGAATCGAGCGACCGGTCCAACACCCGGCTGTTGCGCGACCGCCTGTTGCGGGGGCGCGCGGCTCAGGCGCGGCTGATCCCGCTTTATGCGCCCGGCGAGTCGCCCGAGGACATGCTGCCCGCACTGGAAGACGGGCTGCGGCCGCATCTGCCGATCTCGGTCCTTTTGCTGGGCATGGGGGCGGACATGCACACCGCCAGTCTGTTTCCCGGTGCCGACCGGCTGGACGAGGCTTTGTCCGCCAGCGCGCCGCTTCTCTTGCCGATGCGGGCCGAAGCGGCGGGCGAGCCACGGGTGACGCTGACCGCGCCGGTGCTGAAGGCCGCGTTCAACATCCATGTTCTGATCACCGGGGACGAAAAGCGCGCGGCCCTGGAGCGGGCATTGACGCTGTCCCCGAAAGACGCGCCGGTCCGGGCGATCCTTGACAACGCAACCGTGCATTGGGCGGAGTGAGCCATGACGAAATGGGCAGAGCTGCAGCGGCTGAACGACTTGAACAAGGACCGCTATATCCTTGATCTGTTTGATGAAACCCGGGCAGCCGACTATTCGATCCTGACGGATGGGATGCTGTTCGACTATTCCAAGACCGGGATTGATGCGGCGGCGCGGGACGCGCTGCTGGCGCTGGCCGAGGGGTCGGGCGTGGCCGAAAAGCGCGCGGCGATGTTCGGTGGCGCAAAGATCAATGACACCGAGGGCCGGTCCGTGCTGCATGTGGCGCTGCGCGCGGGCGACGCTGCGGTGATCAAGGTCGATGGCGCGGACGTGTTGCCCGAGGTGCGCCGGATCCGGGGTCTGTGTGCGGCCTTTGCCCGCGACGTGCGCTCGGGCGCGTTTCAGGGGCAGGGTGGCAAGATCACCGATATTGTCAACATCGGCATCGGCGGGTCGGACCTTGGGCCCGCGATGGCCTATCTGGCGCTGCAACCCTTTGCCGACGGGCCGCGCTGCCATTTCGTGAGCAACGTCGATGGAGCGCACATTCACGACGTGCTGCAAGGTCTTGATCCGGCGACAACTTTGGTGATCGTCGCCTCTAAGACCTTTACCACCATCGAGACGATGACCAATGCCGACACGGCGAAACGCTGGATGGCCCGGACGGTGGCGAACCCCGCCGCGCAGTTCGCCGCCGTCAGCACGGCGGGGGACAAGACCGCCGCCTATGGCATTGATCCGGCACGGGTTTTCGGGTTCGAGGATTGGGTCGGCGGGCGTTATTCGATGTGGGGGCCGATTGGCCTGTCGCTGATGATCGGCGTTGGACCCGAGGCGTTCGATCAGTTCCTGGCGGGGGGCCGGGCGATGGACGACCATTTCGTGACGGCTGCCTTTGGCCAGAACATGCCGGTGATGCTGGCCCTGGTGGGCATCTGGCACAACCAGGTCTGCGGCCATGCCACGCGGGCGGTCTTGCCCTATGATCAACGGCTTAGCCGACTTCCTGCCTATCTTCAGCAGCTGGAGATGGAAAGCAACGGCAAGCGCGTCGCGGTGGATGGGTCCGATCTGACCACCCACTCCGGCCCCGTGGTCTGGGGAGAACCCGGCACGAACGGCCAGCACGCCTTTTACCAGCTGATCCATCAAGGCACGCGTGTGGTGCCGTGTGAGTTTCTGGTGGCGCGGCGGGGCCATGAGCCGGACCTGGCGCATCAGCATCTGCTTTTGGTGTCGAACTGTCTGGCCCAGGCCGAGGCGCTTTTGCGCGGCCGGTCGCTGGACGAAGCGCGGGCGATCATGGCCAAGAAGGGCCTGACCGGGGCGGAACTGGACCGGCAGGCGCGGCATCGGGTGTTTCCGGGGAACCGTCCGTCGACCGTGCTGGCCTATGACCAGCTGACGCCGTTCGTTCTGGGCCAGATCATCGCGCTGTACGAGCATCGGGTGTTCGTCGAAGGCGTGATCCTGGGGCTGAACTCCTACGACCAGTGGGGGGTCGAACTGGGCAAGGAACTGGCGCTGGCCTTGCAGCCGGTGCTGGAGGGCACGGCGGACACGCAGGGCAAGGATGGGTCAACCGCCGCGCTGGTGGCGTTTCTGCGCGGCTGATCAGGCCAGCGCCTGCCGGGCAGCGCTGATCTCCGGTTGCAGGCGTGCGGCGAGGCCGGCCACAGGGTCGGAGGGGTGGCCTTGGCGCAGATTGCGGGCCAAATCGCGGCAGCGGGCGTGCAGGCCGGGGTCGGCATAGGCACTGGCAATCAGGTCGCGCAGGCCCGCGTCGCCGCGTGTGCCGATCCGCAGGATGCCCTGCGCTTCGGCCCGGCGCGCGTTGTACAGCTGCTCCAGATGCTGCGGGATGCCGACTTGGGCCAGACCCGCAAGGGCTGCCATGCACAGGGTGCCGTGTGGCGCTGCGTGGACGATCAGCCGGGACCGGGCGGCGATTTCGTCCGGGCTGGCGGGGCGGTCCAGAAGCTCCATCCCCGAGGCGCGGAGCCGGTCGTCGACGTCGGGCGTGGCACTGGGCAGGTAGCCCCGGCGCGGCTGCGGCAAGGCACAAAGCGCATCGACAAGCGCAGGGTCGGTCAGCTCGGCGGTCGAGAAATAGACAAAGATCCCCGTGCCATCGGCCAGATCCCTGGCCGCATGAGACAGGGGCGCAACCCGGTCGGCGGACGGACGCGCGGTGTAGGGGTCAAGGAAGGCGAAGGTGGTCGCCAGGGCCTGATCCACATCATAAAGCGCCGAAAGCCGGGGCAGGGGGTCCAGCCCCATGTCGCCGGCGACCAGGTTCAGGGTGTCCAGCGTTGCCGCTTCGGACCGGGTGATCCGGTCGTGATCGGGCAGGAAGACGGGAAAGTGGTCCAGCCCGGACGGCGGCGAGGTGTAGCCGGTGCCAAGGCTGATGATCCGGATCGCCCAGCCTTCGTCGCGCAGGCCAAGGGCGGCGCGCAAGGCCAGTGGCGCGAAATCTGCCACCAGGATCGAGATATCCTCGGCAACGATCAGCCGACGCCAGAACGCAAGGCCACGGCACAGCTTGTCCGGATTGTCGAGGCCGATTTCTGCCAGGATATCGCCCCAGGTCGCGCTGCCGCGCAAGGCGAAGGTCCGCGCCTGGGTCCTGCCGCGGGCCAGGCGTGGGGCCTGGCGCACTGGCTGGTGCAGGGCGGCAAGGTCACTGGCATAGGTCAGGCGCCCGATTGCGGCGATGCAGTCGACATCCGAACCCAGCGCCCGCGCTGCCGCTGCAAGGGTGGTGACATGGCCGCGCCCGCCCCCGGCCTCATTGGCCAGAAGCGCCCGCAGTCGGGTCAAAATGTGCCGTCGTCGTCGTCATCATCATCATCGTCGTCCCCGTCCACCACGGGAAGCGACGTCGTGCCGCCGCCGTTGCCTTCGGGGCCGCAGCCGTCGGAATAGCTGGCCGGAATGGTCGCGTCCGCGCCATAGCGCGCCTGTGCCCAGGCCAAGGCATCCGCCGGATTGAAGATTATGCTGCGGGTCAGACCGTCTTCGTCGATGGCGTGGACATGGGTTTCTCCGTTCAGCTCGATCACGAGAACCGGGCGGAACACCCCGTCGTCAAGCTGGTTGCAGCGCGTCACGGTCAGCGCCGAGGCGCCCTGCGACGTCGACACGATCAGCATGCCGACCATGAAACTGCGGGTGAGAAGCCGGGAGGAGGTTGTCATCTGCAAAGCCTTTGGAAAAGAACCAGTGGCAGCCTGGGCCGCCCACTTCCGATGTAGAAAGCGGGCGGCAGATGCGCATACCCCAAACAGGTTAAAGGTGAGGCATCCCTTACCGCACCGTTACTTGAGTGCGGCGGTGACGATCACTTCGACCTTGTAATCGGGGGTGGCAAGCTTGGCCTCGCCCGTGGCGCGGGCCGGGGTGTGGCCCTGCGGCACCCAGGCGTCCCAGACGGCGTTCATGTCGGCAAAGGTGGCCATGTCGGCCAGCCAGATCTGCGCCGACAGGATGCGGGTCTTGTCGATCCCGGCCTGGGCAAGGATGCGATCAACCTCGGCCAGGCACTGACGGGTCTGGTCGGTCACGCTGGCGCCCGGGGCGCCGACCTGGCCTGCGACCCAGAGAATGCCATTGTAGGCGACGGCTTCCGACATGCGGGCGCCGGTGCCGTAGCGGGTGATGTCAGTGTTCATCGGATGCTCCGTTGGTGGACTGCCCGCGTCCTAGCCGGTTCGCGGGCCGAACGGAAGCTGTCACAGGCGGCGGCAGTTGAACTGGTCGCCCGTTGTGCCAGAGATCCAGGTCAGGCCGGTTTCGGTCACAAGACCAAGCCCGATCCGAAAGCCGTCTTCCATGAACAGCGTGTAGTTGCTGCCATCTTGCACGACGCTGCGGATCGCATAGGTCGTGGTGCCGTTGTTGTAGGTGGCGTTGGTGAAGGTGAAGGTTTCGACCTGGCAATCCCAGCTGCCGACGAAGGCATAGGGTTCGGCGGGTTGGTCGCTGACGCAGGCCCCAAGGGCAAGAAGGCCAAGGCCGGCAAGAACAGGGGGCAGGTAGGTCATGGCGCGCTCCGCAGGATTTGCAGGCAGGCTATGCGCCGGGGCGGCCAAGTCAACAGGCAAGGGCGGGGTGGAGCGGGTGAAGGTCTCCGGGCTTGCAAATCGAACCCGAGATCTAACGTCATTTTCTTTTGTTTCTCAATAGATTCCCGTCAACTTCTCTTACGGCTGGATAGTATCGTGTGTGCCTGAGACGCAGGGAAAGTGTGCCGTAGAGGCAAGCGGTCAATCTCTGAGATCGGCTACAGATCGACTAGCTGCGGGCACGCAAAATTCAGTTGCTAAGCCATGCACGATTGGCATGGGGTTGCTCGACATGGATGGGGTGAACGTCTTGACAGGTACGATCGGCGATATGGGGCACCGTAGTTGATATAGAGCGACGAAAGACTTCGAGAAAATCTCTGGCTTTCATCGTCCAGTCGAAAGCGTCCAGAACGCGGGCTCGTCCGCGTGCACCCATGGCCAAAGCTGCTTGCGGGTCGTCCATCATACGGCGCATGGCTGCAGCGAAACCGTTGATCAATTCATTCTCACCGGTCGGTTCGACCAAAATGCCATCCACCCCATCGTTGACAACATCGACAGCGCCCCCCCAACGGGTGGCGATGACAGGGACACCTGCGGCCAACGCTTCCATGCAAACGTTGCCTCCCGCCTCCCGCAGCGATGGCAGTAGTTGTGCGCATACGGATTGATAGAGACCCCTCAGTGCATCATGAGAAAGGTATCCCCTGAAGTCGATCCGCGCCGGTCCGCTAGCCGCCAGGGAAATCAGCGCGTCCTTCTCGGGGCCGTCCCCCACGATAGTAAGTCTTGCTCGTCCTTCGAGCGCATGAGTGGCAGCGATCGCATATCGGACGGCTTTCCAATCAACCAACCTACCGACATACAGGAAATGGTCGGTTTCGATGTCTCCATCGCGTCGAACCTCTTTCCAGTGTGGTCCGTCGATTGTCGCATCGAACGACTTGTAAGTGGAAACCAGGCGCGCCGCCCGAGGCAACGCCCTAAGCGTCCTCGGGTTTGCCAGGAATATCCCAGAGGAACGTCTTTTGGCAGGAAAGACATAGTGTAGCGGTTCGCAAAGAAGACGCCCAAGATGCACAATACTATCCGAAATCCGGTTCGAACCATTTCGAAATGCAGGCGGATAGTCCATCGCACCGTTCAGGGGGCCGAAAAAAACCGGTGCGTTGGAGACATCAATCAGGCTGAGAGCCTTAGGCGAAATTGGCACTGGCTGGAAGACGACATCAATCTCGTTCATTCTTGCCAAGTTGCGCAGATATCTAACTTGGAGGGTCTCGGTTATGGCTGCAATCAATCCAAAGATGAATATTTCTTGTAGTCTTGACGGAAGCGTCCGGCCTACTTTGAAGATGAACTTTTGCATTGTCGTATCTTCAAAGAAGACGACGTGTCTGAGTTCCTCTCTATCGAGAAGCGCCGTAAGTTCATCGCGGTTTCGGCTATGAGTAAGCAGCCGCGTATGCTGCCCGAGTGCGCGAAAGGCTTTGAAGAACCTGAGCGGAATGGCAGCCTCGCCCCCCATCTTTAAGGAGGCATTTTCACATACGACGGCGATTCCCATAGCAGGTTCATCACTACTACTCTTTGGACCTAGCATCATGACTTGCGCCTTGGCTTAATTATCTCGACACTCTCCAGTGGCCTGCCGATTGACGGCAAGGTCGCCCGCCCCACACGGTACAAGTTCTTTTTCGCGACGAGCGGTGTTTCCGTTACTGCCGATGACCTGCCCCCCGGTCGTCTCCGGATCATAATGAGAATTCCTGGCTTTGATAGTGGTCGGTTTCGGGTTCCCGACCTGAAAGAACGGCAATACTGGGGAACGTCGCCCGACCCTTTCCCTGTTTAGCCTCGGCAATCTCACGCTCCATCTCGGCAAGATACCGGGGGTAGGCCGCAGGGG
>JAKQLM010000303.1 GCA_029567145.1 Pseudomonadota bacterium | reverse complement strand
TTCGTCGCCGCCGGCGGCAACCTGGAAGAAAGCCGCCGCCCCTTCGTTTTTAAACACTGCGCGATTCCGGCCGTCCCCGATTTCGACTTCGGCCGGCACCGGTGGAACAAGGCGCCTGAAGGCCAGCACGGGATCGATCGTGCTTTGCGCCGGTGCGGCGGGCCGTGGCGCCCCCGGCCTGAACGGACGCAGCGACGGTCCTGCCATCGCGGCGTTTTCATCGATTGCGGGGCTGCCGGAGTTGCCGTCGCCGACGATCACTGCCAGCCTGCCGGCAAGTTCGCGAAGCTGACGTGGTTCGGGGGCTGGTGGACCGAAAAGCTGGCACTGGATCGACGCCGGCGAGCCCGCTTCGATCGCCAGCAGGAATCCGCTGACGTCGGCCGCAGGCGGGTCGCGCATCAATGCCCGGTGAAGCAGCGTCGCGATCGTCGAAGGGTTTTCCGCCAGTCCCGAGGCACGCAGCCCGACCGTGTGGAATCCCGCCGGGTCGAGCGTCAGCGTCAGGCTTATCCCGCCGGGGCACAGCCCGCGCAGGTCCATCCTGCGGACGATGCGGTCGGTCGCCCCGGAAAGCAGGAACATCAGCGGTTCAAGGTTGTCCAGCGAGTAGTCCAGCGCGACACATTCTTCGAACCGATCGCCCCGCGCGACGGGGGTCGTTATTCTGGAATCGTCGATGCCGCGCGCCAGGCGGTGCAGCCTGACGCCCTCGGTTCCGAGCCTGGTCCCGATCCCGGAAGCGGGAAGCGCGGCCAGTTCGCCGATGCGGGATATTTTCAACCTGGCGAGTTCGGCCAGGAGCGCCGGGGAAGGGCCGATTGCCCTGATGCCGAGGTGGCTGATCGCGCCGGCTTCGGACCCCGGTATGAAAACCGTGACCGGTCCGGTCGTCCTGGCGGCGATCGCGGCCAGTTCGGTGCCGGCGGCGAAACCTGTACGGACGGTCAGTCCATTGGCCGTGGCGGCATCCACGATCGCCCGCCCCATAAGTTCGAATGACCCGTGTATGTGCTGGTGACCGGTCACGTCCATCAGGACCATGCCCGGCGCGACAACCTGAACCGAATGGGAAAAGGACGACGCCAGGTCGGTAAGCGCGCCGGCAGTGACCCTGACCAGCCCGGGCGAAGGACGCCGGATCACCACGTCGGGCGCAAGCGATCGCGCCTGCGATGGCGTCATGCCGACCCGCACACCAAGCGCGCGCGCGGCGGCTGTGACGTGTTCGACATGCGCGGCCGTTCCTTCCCCGTCGACCGTTGCCAGCGGCGCCCCGTAAAGCGCCGGTTCCGAACGCACCAGTGCCTGCAGCGGCATGGCCGGGGCCAGCATGCAGGCGAAAAAACAATCAGACTTTTTCATTGGATCCCCCCGTAAACGACCCGGGCGCGGACAATTGCCGGACGGTCGTCGTCGAAGCCGCGACGCACGCATATGGTGGCGCCGTCAAGGTACCCGGCCTGTCCAAAAGGTCCCACCCATTCGGCGCAGGCCGGTTCGAACAGGACTTCCGTCGCGCCCGCCGCGTTCGTGTACGCGTTTCGCGCCAGGACCAGGACCGTCGTGCGTGAAAGTCCGGCTTCACGGGACAGTCTGGTCCACTGCAGGCCGGACCCGCCTGGCCATCCATCGGCAGACG
>JAKQLM010000275.1 GCA_029567145.1 Pseudomonadota bacterium | reverse complement strand
CTGGTTGTAAGGCTGAGGTTTAGCGAACGGTCGCCCCGGCCCGGAGACGGGTCGGGGTTCAGGCCTTTGGCGGTCCAACATCACTGTCTTTATATTCGATGGTTGCCCACATGAAACTGTGGATGTCGATATTATCTTGGGGATCGAGGTCCGAAACGGCGGTATGCACAATTTGGGCCATATGAAGAAGAGACGCATAGGTGCCGGGGTTCGGTTTCGGCAGGTAGTCGTGCTGAAACCTATGTCCGATGCGTTCGGCGAAACGACGAGTGAAGTCGGGCTTCAGAAACATATGCCGGTCAGGGGCCCACAGAAAGGGGAAGTAGGTCAGGAAGACCCAGCCATCTACCCCGTCGGCGTGGAAGTGCCTGTTCAATGCCGAACAAGCGGCTTGGGTGTCGCTATTGGCAAAATCCGCTGCGATCTGTAAGAAATCTCCGGCTCTGTCGCTGCGTAGTATGTCCCCCAGTTTGGCCTTAGAATAACGGTCCAATAACTGCGTTGCCTGCATAACCCTTACGGCGATTGCCCCGGCGTCGGGGTTGGTTGCTACATCTTCGGCTGGCAATAAAGTGCGAAGTTGTTCGGAGGCGGACAGCTTGTAAGCGCGCTCACCGTAATCCTTGACCTGTCCGATATAATTCGGGTCTTGAAACCCCGCAGGGAAGAGTTCGAGAAACCTTTTTCGCGCACCCTCTAGGCCGATGAAGCCGGGTGTCTGCTCACCGCAGCGCTTGATGAGCAGGTCATAAACCTGTTCTGGTGCCGCCGCCGCCTCGCGGAGTTGATGCTGGCCGACGACGATGCCCGCAAAGCCATCCTTCTGTTTGCGAATGCGCAGGGTGTGAGGCCCGAACCGGATATCCTTTCCAATGTCCATCAGACCACCTGGCCCCAAAGATCATACTCCCCAGCCTCGTCCACCATCACCTTGACGATATCGCCAGGGGCCAGGTTTTCAAAGCCTTCGTCGATGAACAGGTTGCCGTCGATTTCCGGGGCGTCGGCCTTGGTGCGGCAGGTGGCTCCGTCTTCGTCGACCTCATCGACTATCACCTCTAGCACTTTTCCAACCTTTGCCCCCAGTTTCGCCGCTGAAATCGCCTGGGCTTTTTCCATAAAGCGATCAAAGCGGTCCTGCTTCAGCTCTGGGGCCACATGATCGGGCAGCAGGTTCGACCGCGCCCCGGCGACGTTTTCGTACTGGAAGCAGCCGACCCGATCCAGTTGCGCCTCGTCCAGCCAGTCCAGCAGGGTCTGGAATTCGGCCTCGGTCTCTCCCGGGTAGCCCACGATGAACGTGGACCGCAGCGTCAGGTCGGGGCAGACGCTGCGCCAGGCGGCGATTTCGTCCAGCGTCTTTGCCGCAGCCGCAGGGCGCGCCATGCGGCGCAAGACGTCGGGGTGGGCGTGCTGGAACGGGATGTCCAGATAGGGCAGCACCAGCCCGTCAGCCATGAGCGGAATGAGGTCGCGCACATGCGGGTAAGGGTAGACGTAGTGCAGCCGCACCCAGGCCCCCAGCTTGCCCATTTCGCGCGCAAGGTCGGTGATGTGGGCGCGCACCTCGCCGCCTTTCCAGGGCGACAGGTCGTGCTTGCGGTCAACGCCATAAGCGGAGGTGTCCTGAGAGATCACCAGCAGTTCCTTGACGCCCGCTTCGACCAGCTTTTCCGCCTCACGCAGGACGGCATGGGCCGGGCGGCTGACCAATTTCCCGCGCATGTCGGGGATGATGCAGAACTTGCAGGCGTGGTTGCAGCCTTCGGAGATCTTCAGATAGCTGTAATGGCGCGGCGTCAGGCTGACGCCGGTCGCGGGCAAAAGGTCGATGAACGGATCGGGCGCGGGCGGCACGGCGCCGTGGACGGCGTCCAGCACGGCCTCGTACTGATGCGGGCCAGTGACGGCCAGGACCTTGGGATGCGCGCCGGTGATGTAGTCGGGTTCGGCCCCCAGGCAGCCGGTGACGATCACCCGACCGTTTTCGGCCAGCGCTTCGCCGATTGCCTCCAGGCTTTCGGCCTTGGCCGAATCCAGAAACCCGCAGGTGTTCACGATCACCGCATCCGCGCCCTTGTAGTCCGGGCTGATCGCATAGCCCTCGGCCCGGAGCCGGGTCAGGATGCGTTCGCTGTCCACCAGCGCCTTGGGGCAGCCAAGGCTGACCATGCCGATGGTCGGCTGGCCCGCCCGTCTGGTGTCGGGCACAAGCGCGCGGGCAAGGTCGGGGCGAAGGAGCGGCGGGTTTTCGGACATGCGCGCCCCTATACCCTGCGGCGGCGCTTGTGGAAAGAGAGGAGCCTCCGGCGGGGATACTTGGGCCAGAATGAAAGCCTCTCGGCCATTTGATGCCATGCAGGAGCGCCTGACTTGGCAACCCGCCGCCCGCGCGCGTAAGCTGGCGAAAACCAAGAAAATCCAGGGAGTCGGGCATGCGCTGGATCATTCGTATCGGGCTGGGGCTGGCGGTTCTGGTGCTTCTGGGCGCGGGCCTTCTGGCCATGGTGCCGTCCGATCGCGTGGCCGCGGCGCTTTCGGCGCAGTTCGAGGGGCTGACGGGTCGCAAGATCGACCTGCAGGGCGAGATCACGCCCCGGATCTGGCCGACCCTTGGGGTCACCACCGGGCCGGTCAGCATCGCCAATGCCGACTGGACGGACAGCCCGGACCCGCTGTTTCGCGCCGAAAGCCTGTCGATCGACATGAATTTCAGCGCGCTTCTGGGCGGCGAGGTGCAGATCACCGGGCTGCAGGCGACCGCGCCCGCAATCAATCTGGAGCGCAGCCAGGACGGGCGCGAAAACTGGGTCTTCGGCGCGGGCGAGGCGGCCGTCGCAGGCGCGGTGCCCGCTCCGGCGACGGCCTTCACGCTGGACCAGGGCACGATCCAGGGCGGCAGCCTGCGGTTCAACGACCGGCAGGCGGGCCGCCTGATTGCGCTGGACGATCTGGATGCGACGCTTCAGGTCCCGGACTTTTCCGGCCCGTTCGTGCTGTCCGCCAAGGGGCTGAGCGGCGGTCAGCCCGTGGCGCTGGACCTGTCGGGCGATGTCTTTTCCGCCTTCATCGCGGGCCGTGTGGTGCCGGTGTCGCTGGCGCTGACGGCGGGCGGGTCGTCGGTCGGCTTCGAGGGCCGGGCCGGGGTGTCGCCCGCCGTGGCCGAAGGCGCGCTGACCGCCGATCTGGACGATCTTCCTGCGCTGGGGGCGCTGGCGGGTGCGACGCTTGCGACACCCGGTCGGGGGCTGGGGCAGGACCGGCTGGCGGTCAGTGGCCAGCTGACGCTGGACGGCACGGGCGCGGCCTTCCTGCGCCGGGCCGAGATCATCGCCGATGGCAACCAGATCACCGGCGATCTTGACCTGCGCCCCGGCGACGCACGCCCCAAGCTGTCGGCGCAGCTTGCTGCGGGACCGATCACCATCGGCACCGGGCCAGAGGGCGAGATGGGCGGCGGGCTGGCGGGCGGGATGAAGGCCGAAGGTTGGCCCGACGGCGAGATCGACGTCAGCGCCCTGTCCGCGCTGGACGCCGAGATCGCGCTGACTGCCCCCTCGCTGGACCTGGGCGTGCTGAAGCTGGGCGAGACGCGGGCGCTGATCACGGTTGACCGCGCCCGCGCCGTGATCGACATCCGGCAGATGGCGGCCTATGGCGGCGCGATCACCGGCGATTTCGTGGTCAACGGGCGCGGCGGGCTGTCGGTCGGCGGGCGGCTGGCCTTTGCCGGGCTACAGACCGAACCCCTGCTGACCGACCTTGCGGGCTATGACCGGCTGGTCGCGACCGGGGACATGGAGCTGTCGTTCCTGGGCGTCGGCAATTCCATCGCCGCGATCATGGCCAGCCTGGAGGGTGACGGGTCGCTGGAACTGGGCCAGGGCGAACTGCGCGGGCTGGACATCGGGGGCATGCTGCGGACGCTGGATGCGGGCTATGTCGGCGAAGGGCAGAAGACGATCTTTGACGGGCTGGCCGGGACCTTCACCATCGCAGGCGGCGTCTTGTCGAACAGCGACCTGAAACTGGTCGCGCCCTACCTGACCGCCTCGGGCGCAGGGGAACTGGGCCTGGGCGACCGGACCATCGACTACCGCATCCGCCCGACCGCGCTGGCTGCCGAGGACGGGACCGGCGGGGTCATGGTGCCCCTGTTGATCACCGGCCCCTGGGCCAAGCCGCGCTTTCAGTTGGATCTGGAGGGCATCGCCCGCGAAAAGATGGAGGCCGAGGCGAAGGCCGCCGAAGAACGCCTGAAGGCCACCGCCGCCGAGGCCGAGACTGCCGCAAAGGCGGAACTGGAGCGGCGGCTGAAAGAGGAACTGGGCGTCGAGGTCGCGCCCGAGGAAAGCCTGGGCGATGCCGCGACCAAGGCGCTGGAGGAGGAGGCCCGCAAGGCGCTGGAGGATATCCTGAAGGGGAACTGAACAGCAGCACCGGGCCCGGGGATCCTGCGATCCCCGGCCCGGGCGGGTTTACCGCCGACGGTCGCGCCGGGCGCTCATCGGTTGGAAGGCGACGCCGACATGGGCCTCGCAATAGGGCTTTCCGGGGATCGACGGCAGGCCGCAGAACCAGAAGTCATCCGTCGCCGGGTC
>JAKQLM010000270.1 GCA_029567145.1 Pseudomonadota bacterium | reverse complement strand
TCCTCGACCCCCAGGCAGCCCAGGTGGCGGCCATTCCACGGCGCGTAGTCGCGCCCGCCGTTGGAATGCCAGAGCATCGTCATCGGCAGGGCGGCGGGGTTTTTCAGCGACAGGAACAGATCGCCCTCGGACGGGCGGACGACGGCAGTCCAGCCAAGGGCCGACCCGGGGTCTTCGACGCCGGCGACGAAATCTTCGTGCCGGTCGCCCCAGGGGTAGCGGTGCAGGTTGACCGGCGTGCCATCGGCCCCGGGAAATTCGGCGGCGTCTTCGCTGCGCCTGGGATAGGCAAGGCGAGAGCGGCCTCGCGTCGTCTCCAACGGCTCGGGAAGGGTTTCCCACCAGCGTTTGCGCGAAAAGGAAAGCTTCGCCCCGTTCGGGACCGAGACCATCGCGTGATTGGACACCGGCAGCGCGCCAGTGCCGCCGATGAAAAGGTGGCGCTGGTAGACGAAGGGGTGATCGTCGCTGACCGAAAGCTCTTTCACCACGGTCGCGCCCTGCACCTCGCCGTCCAGCACGGCGCGGAGCGTTCCGGGGCCAGAGGGGGTGACGCGCCAGTCGCCGTTTGCGGTCAAGCCGTGCAGGCCGTGCGGCCCCGGCCCCATCGGTGCCGCCAGAAAATCGCCCTGCAACCAGGTCTGGTGCCGGGGCGCATCGACGGGACAGTCCGCGCTTGTCCACGGCGCCTGATGCAGCGGCGCAATTGTCGCCCCGTCATCGGCAACGCTGAACTGCTGCAGGACGCCGCCCCGTGCGGCGAACCGCAGGCTGATGCCACGGGCAGAGGCGGTTTCGGGCATGGCTGCTCTCCGGGTTTCCTGGCGCAAGGCTACGCCCGAAATCCGCTGCCCGGCAAGGTCAAGGGAACTGGCATGTCAGTTTGTCTGCCGCTAGGGTAAGCAAAATTCGGACAGGAGAGCGCGATGGGACGGCTGGACGGCAAGGTGGTTCTGGTGACGGCGGCCGGGGCGGGAATCGGGCGGGCCTCGGCTTTGGCGCTGGCACGGGAAGGCGCGCGGGTCATCGCAACGGACGTGAACCAGGCGGCGCTGGACGGTCTGGCGGGCTGCGAAACGCGCGTGCTGAACGTGCGCGACGCAGGCGCAATCACCGCGACATTCGAGGCGGTCGGCATTCCCGACGTGCTGTTCAACTGCGCGGGATTTGTCGCCAACGGCACGATCCTGGACTGTGACGAGGAGACCTGGGCCTTCAGCCTGGACCTGAACCTGACGGCGATGTTCCGGATGTGCCGGGCGGTGCTGCCGGGAATGATCGCGCGCGGGCATGGCAACATCATCAACATGGCATCCGTTGCGGGGTCGATCATCGCCGCGCCGAACCGGGCGGTCTATGGGGTGACCAAGGCCGGGGTGATCGGGCTGACCAAGGCGATTGCGGCGGATTTCGTGGCCAAGGGCATCCGCTGCAACGCGGTCTGCCCGGGCACGGTGGACACGCCGTCGCTGCGTCAGCGGATGGAGGCGTCGGGGGATTACGAAGCGGCGCGGGCCGCGTTCCTGGCCCGCCAGCCGACCGGACGGATGGCCACCGCCGAGGAGATCGCGGCGCTGGTGGTCTACCTTGCGTCCGACGAGTCGAGCTTTACCACCGGTGTCGCGCATGTGATCGACGGCGGCTGGTCGAACACCTGAGCGGGCACCCCGCCCAGGTCGGCCAGGATCGGGCAGTCGGGGCGGTTGTCGCCAGCGCAGGCGTGGACCAGATGGTCCAGCGTTGCCTTCATGTCCTGCATCTCGCGGATGCGGATTTCCAGCGCCTGGATCTGTTGCCGGGCCAGGTGCCGGACATCGGCGCTGGCCCGGCCCCGGTCGCGCCACAACGCCAGCAGATCGGCGACTTTTTCCATCGGAAAGCCCAGGTCGCGCGCGCGCCGGACAAAGCGCAGGATCTGGACGTCCTTGGGGCCGTAGGTGCGGTAGCCCGATCCGGTGCGCCCGACCTGCGGGATCAGGCCGGTCTGTTCGTAATAGCGGATCATCTTGGCCGACACGCCACTGGCGCGGGCGGCTTCACCGATGGTCATCATGTGCGGTCTCCATAGCGGCGCAGGCGAAGGGCGTTGGTCAGCACAAAGACCGAGGACATGGCCATCGCCCCCGCCGCAAGCACCGGCGACAGCAGGATGCCAAAGGGCGGATAGAGCGCCCCGGCAGCCACCGGGATCAGGGCGACGTTGTAGGCAAAGGCCCAGAACAGGTTCTGCCGGATGTTGCGCAAGGTCGCCTGCGACAGGCCGATGGCAAGGTCCAGCGCCGGAAGCCGGCCCGCGACCAGGACGACATCGGCGGCCTCGATCGCGACATCGGTGCCAGTGCCCATGGCGATGCCCACGTCAGCCTCGGCCAGGGCGGGGGCGTCGTTGATCCCGTCGCCGACAAAGGCAAGCCGTCCCAGGGATTTCAGGCGGCGGACGGCGTCGACCTTGCCCTCGGGCGGGACCTCGGCGATCACCTCGTCGATGCCAAGATCGCGGGCGATGGCGCGGGCGGTGCGGGCGTCGTCGCCCGAAATCATCGCCAGCCGCAGCCCGCGCGCCTTGAGCGCGGCGATGGCCTCGGGGGTGGTCGGCTTGACGGCGTCGGCGACGGAAAGAAGGGCGACCAACCTGCCGTCGCGGGCGACGTGGATGGGGGTTTCGCCCCGGTCGGCCAGCTGTGCCGCCTGGTCGGCGAAGGCCGCCACGTCGATCCCCCGCGCGGCCATGTCGCGGGCCGAGCCGATCACGATGCTGGCCCCCAATACCGTTGCCGACACGCCGTGGCCGGGCCGCGCGCGGAACGCGTCTGCCTGGGGCAGCGGCAGGCCTTCGGCGGCGGTCACGATGGCGCGGGCGATGGGGTGTTCGGACTGGGCCTCGACCGCCGCGATGAGAGGGAGGAGGGTTTCTTTTGTCTCGCCTTGGGCAGCATGAAAGGCGCGGAGCTGCGGCTTGCCCATCGTCAGGGTGCCGGTCTTGTCGAAGGCGACGATGGTGACGTCCTGCAGGGCCTGCAACGCCTCGCCCTTGCGAAAGAGGATGCCCAGGGCCGCGCCGCGCCCCGTGCCGACCAGGATCGAAACGGGCGTGGCCAGACCCATGGCGCAGGGACAGGCGATGATCAGGACCGCGACGGCGTTGACCAGCGCCATGGGCAGGGCGGGGCTGGGTCCGAAGGCAAGCCAGAGGCCAAAGGTCAGCACCGCGGCCGCGATGACGGCGGGGACGAACCACAGCGTCACCCGGTCGACCAGCGCCTGGATCGGCAGCTTGCCGCCTTGCGCCGCCTCGACCATGCGGATGATGCGGGACAGCATCGTGTCGGCCCCCACGGCGGTCGCCTGCAGGACCAGCGCGCCGGCCTGGTTGACCGTGCCCCCGATCACTCGGTCCCCGGCTGCCTTGGCCACCGGCACGGGTTCGCCGGTCACCATCGCCTCGTCCACCCAGCTGTCGCCCGAGATCACGCGGGCATCGACGGGCACCCGTTCACCCGGGCGCAGTTCCAGCCGGTCGCCCAACTGGACCTCGGCCACGGCAACATCGGTCACGCCCCCTGCCCCTTGCCGGTGCGCGATCTGGGGCTGCAAGGCCACCAGCCGCCGGATTGCCTGCGAGGACCGGCCCTTGGCCCGCGCCTCCAGAAGCCGCCCCAGGAGGATGAGCGTGACCACCATCGCCGCCGCCTCGAAGTAGACCGCGACGGTGCCGGGGGGCAGAAGGGCGGGCAGGAAAGTGGCCAGCGTCGAATAGACCCAGGCAGCGCCCGCGCCCAGGGCCACAAGGCTGAACATGTCCGGCGCGCCCTTGAACAGCGCAGGCAGGCCCTTGACGAAAAAGCGCCGCCCCGGAACGGCCAGCACCAGCGAAGCCAGCACGAACTGGATCAGCCAGCTTGTGCCCTGTCCGATGGTCGCCATCACCCAATGGTGAAAGGCCGGAACCATGTGGCCCCCCATCTCCAGCACGAAAACCGGCAGCGTCAGGGCGGCCGCGAGGATCAGGTCGCGTTGCAGGCGGGCGGCTTCGGCTGCGGCGCGCACTTCGGGGCCGTCGTCCGCTGTCACCGCCGAGGCGGGACGGGCGGCATAGCCCGCCGCCTTGATCGCCGAAATCAGCGCCGCCGTGTCGGCCAGCCCGGTCACCTGAGCGGTTTCGGTGGCAAGGTTCACCGTGACCCCGGTCACGCCCGGAACCGCACGCAAAGCGCGTTCGACCCGCCCGACACAGGACGCGCAGGTCATGCCTTCGACCGAAAGCTCGGTCGCGGTCAGCGGCACGGCATAGCCCGCCGCGCGGACCGCAGCGATCACGGCGTCGGGATCAGCGGTTCCGGCGACCTCGGCGCGTGCGGTGGCAAGGTTGACACTGGCATCGGTGACCCCGGGAACAGCCTTCAACGCCCGTTCGACCCGACCCGAGCAAGAGGCGCAGGTCATCCCTTCGACGGGCAGGCTAAGGGGCGGAATCGGCGAGTGCGCAGTCATGGCAGGTCCATCCTTCGCTGTGGGACCTGATGCATATGGTCCTTCCCACGGTGGGAAGGTCAAGGGGCTGTGTGCAAAATTCCTTCGCGCCGGTTCCGACCCCTGCCCGACCGCGCGCTTGTCGTGTTGGCGGCGCCGAATGGCGGGCGGCACAGCATCCGGTCAGGCACAGCATCCGGTCAGGCACAGGGGCCCGGCGTCGGCAAGGGGCCCGGATGCGCTACCGCGTGCGGGTGTCGACCGGGTAAGCGGTGGTGAACTTCATCCGTTCCATCGCGAAATGGCTGGTGACGTTCCTGATCGGCACGGCATCTGTCAGGCGTTTGTACAGTGCGTCGTACGCCTGCATGTCCAGCACCGAAACCCGCAAGAGATAGTCCAGCTCGCCCGCCATGCGGTGAACCTCCATGATCTCGGGGATGGCCTCGACGGCCTGGCTGAAGGCCTGACGCCAGTCGGGGGAATGGTCCGGAGCCTCGATCCCGACAAAGACGGTCAGGCCGAACCCCAGCTTGCCCGGATCGGCCAATGCCACGCGCCCGGTCAGGACGCCCGCCGCCTCGAGCTTCTGGATGCGCTTCCAGCACGGGGTCTGGGACAGGCCCGCCCTGTCTGCGATCCGGGCGATGGGCATGGTCGCATCGCGCATCAGCAAGGCGACGATCTTGCGGTCGATCAGGTCAAGGTCGGTCATCTGGTGCAGGCCCCGGGCAGCGGAACATCGGTCATCTGCGTCAGGATGCCGGAAAAACATATAATGCCTATAGTTTTTATCGTGTATATGGCCGCAGGTTCCACCCTGTTGTTTTATGGGCTTTTTCGCCCGGCCATTGCGGTCTTTCGCGCCAGTCTGGCGGACAGCCAACAATCCCGACATTGATTCTCGTCTTTCCGGGGCGTAGGTTTTGCCCATGATCACGCAGAAGATGAAATATGCCCTGAAGGCCTTGCTGACCCTGGCGGACGAGGCGGCGAAGGACCGGCCGGAAGCGCTGACGATCGAAGAGATCGCCAAACGCTCTGGCACGCCAAAGCGGTTTCTGGAGCATATCCTGCTGGAGGTGCGCAACGCGGGCGTGATCGCGTCGATCCGGGGCCGGTCGGGCGGCTACAGCCTGATCAAGAAACCGTCGGAAATCTCGATCTCGGAACTTCTGCGCACCATCGACGGGCCGATCGCGCCCCTGCCCTGCCTGTCGCGCCGGGCCTACCAGCGCTGCGAGGATTGTGCGGACGAAGCGACCTGCCGGATCCGCAAGGTCTTTGCCGAGGTGTTCTGGTCCTACCTGGTGATCATCGAGTCGCTGACACTGGCAGACATGCTGAGGTCGGACGCAGGGGCCGATCAGGTGCTGGGCCTGGCCGAATAACGCCTGACGGTCTGTCTTTCTGGCTTTTCCCGTCCTTCAGGCCCGCTGGTGGCGCAAGCGCGCGGGGAATGATCTACCATAATCACGACCGATTTAGGCGTGAATATTCTGTTGCAATACACGACTGATCCTATCGATATTAAGGCACGGCAGGGCGCTGGGTCCTGTCTTGCCACGAAGGAGAAGGACGATGACCGCAGCAGCAGTCCACCGCACCGCATTCGGGCAGGCCGGGAAGGCAGACGCCCCGCCCGGGCCGCTTTCCCAGACCTGTGCCGTTCGGCTGATCGACCGGCGCACCGGGCAGACCCTGAAGGAGAAAGACATGTTCGCCACCATCACCCTTGCCGGGTCGATCACCGCACAGGGCCCCGTGTCCCAGGCCCATGCCGACGGCCGCGTCACCATCGCCGATGGCCCGCAGCGCCTGACCGGCTGGCCGGTGGCCCGGCTGCGCGGCCTTCTGGCGGGGATCGCCCTTGCGACGCTGGGCCTTGTGGCCACCCCTGCCCCGGTCGCGGCGGAAAGCCTTTTGAACGTCAGCTACGATCCGACGCGCGAACTTTACGGCGAGATCAACGAGGCCTTCATTGCCTGGTGGGTCGCGCAGGGGAATGACGCCCCGACGATCGAGCAGTCGCACGGCGGTTCGGGCAGCCAGGCCCGCGCGGTCATCGACGGGCTGCAGGCGCAGGTCGTGACGCTGGCGCTGTCCGGCGACATCGACAGGATCGCCACAGCGGGCAAGCTGCCAGGGGACTGGCAATCCAGGCTGCCGCACAACGCCTCGCCCTATACGTCGACCATCGTGTTCCTGGTCCGGGAAGGCAACCCAAAGGGCATCACGGACTGGGGCGATCTGACCGCCGAGCGGGTCGAGGTGATCACGCCCAACCCCAAGACCAGCGGCGGGGCGCGCTGGAACTATCTGGCCGCCTGGGCCTGGGCGGAAAGGGCTGGTCCCGAAAACGGCTGGACGGACCCGCAGGACTTCGTCAAGGCGCTGTTTCAACATGTCCCGGTCCTGGACAAGGGCGCGCGCGACAGTACCACGACTTTCGCCCAACGCGGGATCGGCGACGTGCTTCTGGCCTGGGAAAACGAGGCCTATCTTGCGCTGGCCGAGCTTGGCGATGACCAGTTCGACATCGTCGTCCCGTCGGTGTCCGTGCTGGCCGAGCCCCCGGTCGCGGTGGTCGAGGCGAACCTGACGACCGAAGACCAGCGCAAACTGGCCGAGGGCTACCTGACGTTCCTCTACACTCCCGAAGCGCAGGCCATCATCTACCGGAACTTCTACCGGGGCTGGGACGCCTCGCTGGCCGCGCCAGAGGACGTCGCCCGCTTCCCGACGATGGAGCTTGTGGACATCGCCTCGTTTGGCGGCTGGGCCGAAGTGCAGGCAAAGCACTTCGCCGACGGTGCGATCTTCGACCAGATCTACATCGCGAAATAGGCAGC
Organism: Pseudomonadota bacterium; assembly: GCA_029567145.1. Classification (GTDB taxonomy): domain Bacteria; phylum Pseudomonadota; class Alphaproteobacteria; order Rhodobacterales; family Rhodobacteraceae; genus Tabrizicola. The sequence continues at coordinate 8,078 of JAKQLM010000270.1, read as the reverse complement.
GGTCAAAAGCGAAACCGGGCCAGCGTTCCCCGCTGGCCCAAGCCCGATCAGGACAGACGATGGCCCGACCGATGTTCCAGCGATCCCCGATACCCGGCCTTGCCATCAGCGCGGGCATCACGTTGACACTTCTGTCGCTGGTGGTGCTTCTGCCCATCGGCGCGTTGCTGCTGAAAGGCGCCGTCGCCGGTCCCGAGCGGATGTGGACCGAGGTCAACACTCCCCGCATCTGGGCCGCCCTGTGGTTGTCGTTCCGCCTGTCGCTGCTGGCCGCGCTGTTCAATCTGGGGTTCGGCGTGACGCTGGCCTGGGTCCTGGCGCGCTATCGCTTTCCCGGCCGCCGGTTGATCGACGCGGCGGTGGACCTGCCCTTTGCGCTGCCGACCGCCGTTGCAGGGATTGCGCTGACGGCGCTTTACGCCCCGAACGGGACGTTCGGGATGCTGGCCAGAGACCTTGGCCTGAAGATCGCCTACACGCCTGCGGGCATCTTCATCGCTCTGGTGTTCGTGGGCCTGCCCTTTGTCGTCCGCACCGTGCAGCCGGTGATCGACGAAATCGAGCGCGAGGTCGAGGAGGCCAGCGCCACCCTGGGCGCGACCCGCAGCCACACGATCCGCCGTGTCATCCTGCCGATGCTGGCCCCTGCCGCGCTGACCGGCTTTGCGCTGTCGCTGGCCCGGGCGGTTGGCGAATACGGATCGGTCATTTTCATCGCGGGCAACTTGCCGATGATTTCGGAAATCGCCCCGCTGCTGATCGTCATCAAGCTGGAAGAATACAACTACGACGGGGCCACAGCCATCGGCCTTGCCATGCTTGTCATCTCGTTTGCGCTGCTGCTTGTCATCAACGGGGTCCAGGTCTGGAGCCGCCGGAGGATCGGATATGTCTGACAGAGCCCCGACACCCTGGCGTCCCGCGACCGAGGAAACGCCGCTGGTCCGCCGCCTGCTGATCGGCAGCGTGGTGGTCGTGCTGGTGCTGCTGCTGTTCGCCCCGCTTGCGACCGTGTTCACCGAGGCGTTGCGCAAGGGCTGGTGGCAGTCCGTCACGTCGCTGGCCAAGCCGGAGGCCTGGTCGGCGATCCGCCTGACCGTGACCGTGGCCGCCATTGCGGTGCCGCTGAACGCGATCTTCGGGGTCGCGGCGGCCTGGTTCATCACCAAATACGACTTTCGCGGCAAGGCCTTTCTGATCACGCTGATCGACTTGCCGTTCAGCGTCTCGCCGGTCGTTGTCGGCCTTTGCGTCGTGCTGACCTTTGGCGCGAACACCTGGGTCGGCGGGCTGCTGGTCGATGCGGGCTATCCCGTCGTCTTTGCCCTGCCGGGCATCGTGCTGGCGTCGATGATCGTGACCTTTCCCTTCGTCGCGCGCGAACTGATCCCCGTCATGGTCGAACAGGGACGCGCCGAGGAAGAGGCGGCGCTGACGCTGGGCGCGTCGGGCTGGCACACGTTCCGCACGGTGACGCTGCCGAACATCCGCTGGGCGCTTCTGTATGGCGTCCTGCTGTGCAACGCCCGCGCGATGGGTGAATTCGGTGCCGTGGCGGTCGTGTCGGGCAAGATCCGGGGCCAGACCGCGACGATGCCGATCACCATCGAGATGCTTTACAACGAATACATGTCGGTCGCGGCCTTCACCCTGGCCGCCGTCCTGGCCTTCCTGGCCTTGCTGACGCTGGGGCTGAAGACCGTTCTGGAACTGCGGCTTGCCGACCAGCTGGCCGCCACACGCCATCTTTAGCCGTCCTTGGGAGCACGCTCATGCGCATCGAAATCGACGAGATATCCAAGCAGTTCGGGACCACCGCCGCGTTGCATCCCGTTTCGCTGGCGATCCCTTCGGGGGCGCTGGTGGCGCTGCTTGGCCCTTCCGGGTCGGGCAAGACCACGCTTCTGCGGATTCTGGGCGGGCTGGAGTTTCCAAGCTCGGGCCGGGTGCTGTTCGACGGATCCGATGCGACCGGGCTGACCGTGCAACAGCGCCGGGCGGGGTTCGTGTTCCAAAGCTATGCGCTGTTTCGGCACATGACCGTCTTCGACAACATCGCCTACGGGCTGACCGCCCGCCCCCGCGCCAGCCGCCCGACCGGAGCCGAAATCGCCCGGCGGGTGACTAAGCTGCTGGACCTGATCCAGTTGCCCGACATCGGCGCGCGCTATCCCAGCCAGTTGTCGGGCGGGCAACGCCAACGGGTCGCCCTGGCGCGCGCGCTGGCGATCGAACCGCGGATGCTGCTTCTGGACGAACCCTTTGGCGCGCTGGATGCCAAAGTGCGCAAAGAGCTGCGCCAGGGCCTGCGCGACATCCACGACACGACCGGGCTGACCACGGTGTTCGTGACGCATGATCAGGACGAGGCGATGGAACTGGCCGACCTGGTCGTCGTCATGTCGGGGTCACGCACCGGGGGCCGGATCGAGCAGATCGGCACGCCGCAAGACATCCGCGCAAGGCCGGCCTCGGACTTCGTGCGCAACTTCGTCCTGGCCTGAGACCGGACGAACCGCGCCACCGTCGCCGCAGGAAAACCGGCCCGGACCGAACCGCACCCGCCACCCATAGCGCGATCAACCCGCAGAACCCATGCCCCGCGACCAGGCACGGCGGCCGATCACCCGGCCCGGCGGCGACTGTCACGAAAGGGAAAAGAAGGATGGTGCTGCAAGAGAGGATTGAACTCTCGACCTCTCCCTTACCAAGGGAGTGCTCTACCACTGAGCTACTGCAGCGCCGGTGGTGGCGGGGTGGATAGACGCAATCGAACCCCTGCGCAAGGGGGGTTGGGCAGGAAATCCGACGCTCTCTGGACCCCTCCACGGGCTTGAGGTAGAAGGACGGCCATGCGCGATCCCTTGGACCCAAAGTCCGGCGACACGGTCCGGAAACCTGAACGACCGTCCAACCGCGAAGATCGGCTGAAGGCGGCGCTCAAGGCCAACATGGCGCGGCGGAAGGCACAGGCAAAGGCCCGCAGCGCCGAAGATGCGCGCGGGAATGACGGCAACGAAACCGACGACAAGGGTTAGAGCAGATGGATTCGATTCTGGTACGCGGCAACGGGGCATTGTCCGGGGCAATCCCGATCGCGGGGGCGAAGAACGCCTGCCTGACGCTGATGCCCGCCACGTTGCTGTCGGATGAGCCCCTGACGCTGACCAACGCGCCCCGGCTGTCGGACATCGCCACGATGACCCAGCTGCTGCAATCGCTGGGCGCGGAAGTGGCCAGCCTGCAGGATGGGCTGGTGCTGGCGCTGTCCAGCCATTCGATCACCAACCACAAGGCCGATTACGACATCGTGCGGAAGATGCGCGCCTCGATCCTGGTCCTTGGCCCGATGCTGGCGCGCTATGGCCATGCCGTCGTCTCGCTTCCCGGCGGCTGTGCCATCGGCGCGCGGCCGGTCGATCTGCACCTGAAGGCACTGGAGGCGATGGGCGCGGAACTGGAGCTGCGCGACGGCTATGTCCATGCCAAGGCCCCCGGCGGACGCCTGAAGGGCGCGGTGGTGGAGTTTCCCTTCGTCTCGGTCGGGGCGACCGAAAACGCGCTGATGGCGGCGACGCTGGCCAAAGGCACGACGGTTCTGAAGAACGCCGCGCGCGAGCCCGAGATCGTCGATCTGGCCCGCTGCCTGAAGAAGATGGGCGCCAAGATCGACGGTGAGGGCACCAGCACCATCACCATCGAGGGCACCGACCGTCTTGGCGGCGCGACGCATCCCGTCGTCACCGACCGGATCGAGCTTGGCACCTACATGCTGGTCCCCGCGATCTGCGGCGGCGAAGTGGAGTGCATCGGCGGCACGCTGGAACTGGTGGGCGCGTTCGCCGAAAAGCTGGATCAGGCCGGGGTGTCGGTCACCCAGACCAACCGCGGCCTGAAGGTGGCCCGCAAGAACGGCCGGGTAAAGGCGGTGGACGTCACGACCGAGCCTTTCCCCGGCTTTCCGACCGACCTGCAGGCGCAGATGATGGCGCTGCTGTGCACCGCCGAAGGCACGTCGGTTCTGGAAGAGAAGATCTTCGAGAACCGCTTCATGCACGCCCCCGAACTGATGCGCATGGGCGCGCGGATCGACGTCCACGGCGGAACCGCGACCGTGACCGGGGTCGAACGGTTGAAAGGCGCGCCCGTCATGGCCACCGATCTGCGCGCCAGCGTGTCTCTGATCCTGGCGGGTCTTGCGGCGGAAGGCGAAACCGTGGTCAGCCGCGTCTATCACCTGGACCGCGGCTATGAGCGGGTGGTCGAAAAGCTGCGTGCCTGTGGGGCGCATATCGAGCGCATCAGCGCATGACCGACGCCCGGTTTCAGGACGGCGGCGAAGGCCCCTTGCGTCTGGTCGCCCAGGATGCCGAGGACCTGAAGGTGATCTCGACCCTGGTGCAGGACGCGGTTTTGCCAGTGACCGAGATGAGCCACGACCGCAAGCGCCGCCGCTTTGCGCTGATGCTGAACCGCTTCCGCTGGGAAGACCGGGCCGAGGCCGAGGCCGTGGGCCGTGCCTATGAACGGGTGCGATCCGTCCTGGTGGTGGATGACGTGCTGAAGGTGCAAAGCACCGGCTTTGACCGGACGGACAAGGACCTGGTCCTGTCCCTGTTGTCCATCGACTTTGTTCCGGGCAATGACGGCGCGGGCCGCCTGGTCCTTACGCTGGCGGGTGACGGCGCGCTGGCGCTGGAGGTCGAAACGCTGGAGGTCCGGCTGGACGACGTGACCCGCCCCTACCGCGCCCCGTCGGGCAAGGTTCCGACCCACGGTTAGGCCAGGCAGCCAAGGCCCCTGGCGTCCGACTTCTGTTCAAGGTCAGCCCGGCACAGGCGAAGGGACGGTCCTGTTGCGCCCCGGACCGGCAGTTGCGACAGCCGCGGCTATTCGGCAAAGCCGGGTTTCTGCGCCCAGGCCCAGGCGTCGCCGATCATCTGGCGCAGGGTGGAATGCTGCGGCTCCCAGCCCAAGTCCTGCACGGCAAGCTGTGAGGACGAGACCAGCGCCGCCGCATCGCCCGGCCTGCGATCCCCGATCACCACCGGCACCGCACGGTTGGTGACCACGCGGCTGGCCTCGATCACCTCTTGCACCGAAAAGCCGCGCCCGGTGCCCAGGCAATAGACCCCGTTCCCCTTGCCCGCCAGAAGCCGCTGCAGACCCAGCACATGCGCCTGCGCCAGATCGGTGACATGGACATAGTCGCGCACGCAGGTCCCGTCAGGCGTCGGATAGTCCGTGCCGAACACCGTCAGGCCCGGGCGCTTGCCCGCCACCGCGTCCAGCATCAGCGGGATCAGATGGGTTTCGGGGGTATGCTGTTCGCCGGTTTCGCCCTCGGGATCCGCGCCGGCGACGTTGAAATACCGAAAGATCACGTGCGCAATGCCGTGGGCGGCACCGAAATCCCGCACCATCGCTTCGATCGCCAGCTTCGAGCCGCCATAGGCGTTGATCGGCCGTTGCGGCGTGTCTTCGGTCAAGAGCACGCCGTCCTGATCGCCATAGGTCGCGCAGGTGGACGAAAAGACAAAATTCCGCACCCCCGCCGCCGCGCAGGCCTCCAGCAGGTTCAGGGCACCGCCGACATTTACCCGCCAGTAACGCCCGGGGTCGGTCATCGACTCGCCCACCAGCGACAGGGCGGCGAAGTGCAGCACCGCGACCGGGCGGTGTTCGGCCAGCGCCGCGTCGATCTGGGCCCGGTCCATCAGGTCGCCTCGGACCAGCGGACCCCATTTCACCGCTTGGGCCCAGCCGGTCGACAGGTTGTCAAAGGCAACCGGCGTGAATCCGGCTCGCGCCAGCGCCTTGCAGGCATGGGCCCCGATATAGCCCGCACCGCCCGTCACCAGCACCTTGTCGGTCATGCATACCCCCAGTTTCCTGCCGATGATCGTGGCCGTCCCCATCACAGGAACACGATATCGTCGGCCAGAAGAGATGCGTCGAAAATTCCCTGGATGTCCAGAGTCGCCCCGCCGTCCAGATGCAGCCTGACGCCCTGGGCCGTCACCTCGGCCCCGGAAAGCAGCGCGGCCAGGTCCGTCTGGCCCGACCACAGATCGGCCGACAGGGCGATGGTGTCCTGGTTGTCGGCGAAATCGGTGATCGTGTCCTGCCCGTCGCTGAAGATGAAGACATCCGTCCCCGCGCCGCCGGTCAGAAGATCGTTCCCGGCCCCACCTGCCAGCGTGTCATTGCCGTCGCGCCCGTTCATCGTGTCGTTCCCGCCCCCGCCCCTCAGCAGGTTGGCAAGCGCATCGCCCGAAAGAAGATCGGCAAACCCGGACCCTTCCAGCCCCTCGATGCTCAGGAACAGATCGCCCTTTGCATCCCCCGTGTTCAGGGCCAGGTTGGCCAGGTCCACCACCAGCCCGCCCAAAGCGTCACGATAGGACGCGGTGTCGCTGCCCGCGCCGCCCTCCAGCCGGTCCGCGCCCGCACCGCCGACCAGGATGTCGTCGCCGTCGCCGCCCAGCAGGCTGTCATTGCCCGCCCCACCAAGCAGAAGGTCGTTGCCACCCAGACCGGACAGAAGATCATTTCCGCCAAGCCCCATGACCTGATCATCCGCCGCGCTGCCATAGAACTTGTCCGCGCCCTGGCCCAGTTCCCAGGCCTCGATCCCGCTGAACGTGTCGCCCAGGGCGTCCCCGGCATTGGCCGATGGGGTCTGCAGATTCAGCGTCAGCGCAAGCGTCGAGGTGCGGAAGCTTGCCAGATCATAGCCGTCCCCGCCCTGAACCACATCCCTTCCCGCCCCGCCGATCAGCAGGTCATCGCCCGCGCCACCGACCAGAACGTCATTCCCCGACCCGCCGTCCAGCGTGTCATTCTCGGGCCCGGCCCCGCCGTCCAGCCGGTCATTGCCCGCGCCGCCGTCGATCCGGTCGGCGCCGTCGCCGCCGGTGAGGGTGTCGTCGCCGTCGCCGCCGGACAGGGTGTCGTTGCCGGTGCCTGCGTCGAGGATGTCGTTGCCGCTGCCCCCGGTCAGCGCGTCGTTGTCCGCGCCGCCCTGCAGCCGGTCGTTGCCCGCGCCGCCGTCCAGAAGGTCCGCGCCGTCGCCCGCGTCCAGCAGGTCGTTGCCGTCGCCCGCCGCCAGCGCATCCGCCCCGGCCCCGCCCTGCAGCGTGTCGTTGCCCGCGCCGCCGTCCAGCGTGTCCGCCCCGTCGAGGCCCGCCAGGCTGTCGTTGCCCGCGCCGCCGATCAGCCGGTTCGCCCCCGCGTCGCCGCCCAGGGTGTCGGACCCCGCGCCCCCGGTCAGATGCTCGATCCCGTCATAGCTGTCGCCCGCCGCGTCGCCGGTGTTCAGGCCCGCGTTGCCCAGGTCCGCCCGCAGGGCCAGGGTCGCCTCGGCGTAGCTGGCCGTGTCCCAGCCCAGCCCCCCCCCCAGCCGGTCCGCCCCCGCGCCGCCCGAGAGCACGTCATCGCCGTCGCCCCCCGCCAGCGTGTCATTGCCCGCCCGCCCCGAAAGGCTGTCGTTGCCCGCCCCGCCATAAAGCCGGTTCGCCCCCGCATCGCCGCCCAGCGTGTCGTGATAGCCCGAGCCCTCCAGGTCCTCGATCCCCAGAAAGCTGTCCCCCGCCGCGTCGCCAAGGTTCTGCGACGGCGTCGCAAGGTCCACCCGCACCGCCCCCGCCGCATCGGCATAGGACGCAAGATCCCGCCCCAGCCCCCCCTCCAGCCGGTCCGCCCCGGCCCCGCCCATCAGCGTGTCCTCCCCGTCCCCGCCATAAAGCGAATCGCTGCCCGCCCGGCCCGCCAGATGGTCCGCGCCCGCGCCGCCCTCCAGCCGGTTCACCAGCCCGTCGCCCGCGATCCGGTCGTCGTGACCCGAGCCGACCAGACGCTCCACCCCGACCAGCGTGTCGCCCGCCGCAGCACCCGCGTTCAGGCCAGGGGCCAAGAGGTCCAGCACGATCCCCGCCGCCGCCGCCGCATAGCTGACCAGGTCATTGCCCGCGCCGCCGTCGATCCGGTCGGCGCCGTCGCCGCCGGTGAGGGTGTCGTCGCCGTCGCCGCCGGACAGGGTGTCGTTGCCGGTGCCTGCGTCGAGGATGTCGTTGCCG
>JAKQLM010000265.1 GCA_029567145.1 Pseudomonadota bacterium | reverse complement strand
AACGACGCCCGGCAGGACGCGGTCACGCCAAGATGCGCCATCAGCGGCATGGCGCAATGGGTCCCGGCGCGGACCGCAATGCCGCGTTTGTCCAGGATGGTCGACAGGTCATGCGCGTGGGCCGCACCCTGCATGGTGAACGAGAAGATCGCCCCCTTCCCCGCCGAATTTCCCTGCACGTTCAGCCAGTTCAGCCCCGCCAACCGGTCGCGGGCATAGTCGCGCAAGGTCCGCTCGTGTGCAGCGACATTGGCCATGCCCAGGCCCATCAGATAGTCCAGCGCCACGCCCAGCCCGGTCTGCTGGACGATGCCGGGGGTCCCCGCCTCGAACTTCATCGGCGGGTCGTTCCAGGTGACGGTGTCGCGCGTGACTTCGCGGATCATGTCGCCGCCGCCCAGGAAGGGGCGCATCTCGGCCTGCCGCGCCGCACTGATCCAGATCGCGCCCGACCCTGACGGGCCGTACAGCTTGTGCCCGGTGATCGCATAGAAATCGCAGCCCAGGGCCTGCACATCGACCGGCATGTGGACCGAGGCCTGGCTGCCGTCGACCAGCACCGGCACGCCACGGTCCCGCGCGCCCGCGCAGATCGCGGCCACATCAACCACGGTGCCCAGCACGTTCGACATATGCGTGACGGCAATCAGCCGGGTGCGCGGAGTGATCGCGTCCAGCACCGCCTGCGGGTCCAGATCGCCGTTCGCGTCCACCTCGACCCATTTCAGCACCACCCCCTGCCGTTCGCGCAGGAAGTGCCAGGGCACGATGTTGGCGTGATGCTCCATCACCGACAGCACGATCTCGTCGCCTGGCTGCAAACGGGGCGCGGCCCAGGCGTAGGACACCAGGTTGATCGCCTCGGTGGTGCCGGTGGTGAAGACGATCTCGTCTTCAGACGCCGCATGCAGGAACCGCGCCACGATCCCGCGGGTTGCTTCGTACTTTTCGGTCGCAAGGTTCGACAGGTAGTGCAACCCCCTGTGAACATTGGCGTATTCCTGCGAATAGGCCCGCGTCACCGCGTCGATCACCACCTGGGGTTTCTGCGCGCTGGCCCCGTTGTCCAGATAGACCAGCGGCTTGCCGTTCACCTGCCGCGACAGGATCGGGAAATCGGCGCGGATCTTTGCGACGTCATACATTCTGCAGCACCTCGGGCCCAATGGTCAGCGCCAGCAGGATCGCCAGCACGAAGGCCGCCGCGATGAAGGTGACGATGATCCCGCCAAAGACCAGGCCAAGCGAGCGGAACCCGTGCAACTCGGCGATGAAATTGACCATCAGCCAGACGAACCCGACAAAGCCGATCAGACCGATCAGCCCGGCCAGGGGTGGCAGCACGACCAGCGCCAGCAGTTGCGCCACCTGCACCCCCAGCATCAGAAGTTGCAGCCACACCACCACCAGCATCGCGTCCGCCAGGCTGCCCCGCCCGCCGAAGGCCCGACCGACACTGGCGATCAGCACGACCGACAACAGCAGTGCCAACCACTGCACCACGGCCGTCTGCAGCGGGCTTTGCGCAAAGAACGCGCTGACGATATCTTCGGGCGGCATCAGCACGAAACTGGGATAGAGCAGGATCGCCGACACCACGGCAATCAGCGTCAGACCGGCGCTGCGGGCGGCCAGCGGCACACCTTCGGCCAGCAGGACGCGGGCAGCCGCCCGGGGGTTCTGCACGGACAGACGGGCCAGCGCGGCCATGCGGGGCAAAAGTCCGGTCATCCGCGTTCCGCCTCGTGGAGCATGGTCAGCCACAACCACAGAAAGGCAACGCCGACCACCGCGCTGACCAGCCAAAGGCCGGGACCGGGGCCGATCATCCCGCCGACCAGTCCCTGCAGCAGCATCAGCGGCGACACCGTGGCCAGCGCCCAGAACAGCGCCACCCGGGCGCCGTACCAGGACCCCTGCCCGCCCATCGCCCGCGCGACGATGTGGCCAAGAGCGGCCAGACCATACCACAGCGGGATCGTCGCCAGCACCGCCAGCGCCCGCGCCAGGATGCGCGGCGCGGCTGACGCCTCTTTGGCCAGAAAGGCATCGCGCGCGGCGACCGGCCATTGCCCGACAAACGCCAGGATCAGAAACACCAGAAGCAGCGTGAAAACAAAGGGTTCGGACTGCCCCCGCGCCAGATGGCGACGCAGCGCCGCCCGGGGCGCGCGCCAGGTTGCCACCAGATCGGTCGTGACCGTCATGTCCCCGCCTTTGCCGAATGCCGCGCGAGCCACCCTTCCAGACGGCCGCGGATATCCTCGGCGATGGCGTCGTCGGCGACCTCCTCGATCGCTTCGGCCAGGAAAGCCAGCACCAGAAGCCCCTGCGCCGTCTTGCGCGGCACCCCCCGCGACTGCAGGTAGAACAGCGCCGTTTCGTCGATCGCCCCAGAGGTCGAGCCGTGGCTGCACTTCACGTCGTCGGCATAGATTTCAAGCTCGGGCTTGGCCAGAAACTGGCTGTCCTCGTCCAGCAGCAGGCTTTGGCTGATCTGGTAGCCATCCGTCTTCTGCGCGCCGGGCTTGACCAGGATCTTGCCCTGAAACACGCCCACGGCGCCATTCATCAGCACTTTCTTGAACACCTGACGGCTTTCGCACGAAGCGGCCGCATGGGTGACAAAGACCGTGTCGTCGTGATGAAACTCTCCGTCCCCGACCGCAGCACCCGCAACATGGGCGCGGCTGTTCGGACCGGCAAGCTCGATCACCGCCTCGTTCCGGGTCAGCCGTCCATTCGCGGTCAGGGTAAAGCTGCGGAACTCGGCATCCGAGCCAAGGCGCGCAAAGATATGCGTGGCCGCCCGGCGGGCATGGTCGCGCCCTTGCATCCGGACATGGTGGAAGGCAGCCCCATCGCCGACCTCGACCTCCAGCACCTTGGTAAAGCGGGCGGCAGCCGGACCGTTTTCCAAAAGCGTCAGCGACGCGCCCTTCTCCAGCCTGACACAGTGGTGAAGGATCGCATCAGAAGTGTCTGAATCATGGACATAAATCAGCGACACAGGACGCGCCGCACGACCCGTCACCCGGATCAGGACACCATCCGTCGCCTGCGCCGTCGCCAAAGCCGCCAAGGGCCGATGCACCGGGGTCTGGCCCCGCGCCTCCAGCACGCCATACAGGCCCTGCGCCCAATGGATATCCGTGGCTCCCGCCGTGGCCAGACGCTCGATCTCGACCCCGGCCAATGCCAGATCGTCCGACTGCGCCGGGTCAAACACGCCGTCGACAAAGACCAGCTTCAGCCGGTCAATGGCCGCAAAGACCGGAGCCTCGTCCCCCGCGTCGAACCGGGCAGCGACAGGGGCGTCAGCCGCCACCAGACTGGCGGGATCGGTATAGCGCCAGTATTCGTCGCGCCGCACGGGCAGACCCATCGCCGAGAGCCGCGTCCGCGCCTCGGCCCGCGCCGCCGCCAGCCAGCCGGTGTCGGACAGCGAAGGCAAGACCGCCAGCCGCGCCGCCAGCGCGTCGTCCTTTGCCTTTGGCAGCGCCATCAGCCCACCTCGCTCAGGATGTCGGCATAGCCGTTGGTCTCGACCTCCAGCGCCAGTTCCGGCCCGCCGGTACGCACGATCCGGCCCGCCGCCATGATATGCACCACATCCGGTTTGATGTGGTCCAGAAGCCGCTGGTAGTGGGTGATCACCAGGAAGGACCGCCCCGCGTC
>JAKQLM010000100.1 GCA_029567145.1 Pseudomonadota bacterium | reverse complement strand
CAGACCGTCCTGATCATCGAGGCGATGAAGACGATGAACCACATCCCGGCCCCGAAATCGGGCACGGTCAAGCGCATCCTGGTCGAGGATGGCCACCCCGTCGAATACGGCGCGCCGCTGCTGATCATCGAATAAGGGCGCAGCACATGTTCGAGAAAATCCTGATCGCCAACCGGGGGGAAATCGCGCTGCGCGTGATCCGCGCCTGCCGGGAAATGGGGATCAAGTCGGTCGCGGTGCACTCCACCGCCGACGCCGACGCGATGCACGTCCGCATGGCCGACGAATCCGTCTGCATCGGCCCGGCCCCGTCTTCGGAAAGCTACCTGTCCAAGGCCGCGATCATCTCGGCCTGCGAGATCACCGGCGCGCAAGCCGTGCATCCGGGCTATGGCTTCCTGTCGGAAAACGCGGCCTTCGCGCAGGCGCTGCAGGACCACGGCATCACCTTCATCGGCCCGAACGCCGAACACATCCGCATCATGGGCGACAAGATCACCGCCAAGGTCACCGCCAAGGATCTGGGCATTCCGGTCGTCCCCGGCTCGGACGGCGGCGTGCCCGACTATGAAACCGCGATCAAGGTGGCCGAAAGCATCGGCTTTCCAGTGATCATCAAGGCCACCGCAGGCGGCGGCGGGCGCGGAATGAAGGTCGCGACCAACCCGGCCGAGCTCGAGGTCGCCTTCCGCACCGCCCGCTCCGAAGCCAAGAACGCCTTCGGCAACGACGAAGTCTACATGGAGAAATACCTCCAGAAGCCGCGCCACATCGAGATTCAGGTCTTCGGCGACGGCAAGGGCAAGGCCGTGCATCTGGGCGAGCGCGACTGCAGCCTGCAGCGCCGCCACCAGAAGGTCTTTGAAGAGGCCCCCGGCCCCGCGATCACCCCGAAGATGCGGGCCGAAATCGGCGCGGTCTGTGCCAATGCCGTGGCCAAGATCAACTACATCGGCGCGGGCACGATCGAGTTCCTCTATGAAGACGGGCAGTTCTACTTCATCGAGATGAACACCCGCCTGCAGGTCGAACACCCGGTCACCGAATACATCTTCGGCGTCGACCTTGTGCGCGAACAGATCCGCGTCGCCGCCGGGATGGACATGTCCTTTACCCAGGACGAGCTCGAAATCAACGGCCACTCGATCGAGGTCCGGATCAACGCCGAAAAGCTGCCGAACTTCGCGCCCTGCCCCGGCAAGGTCCGCACCTTCCACGCGCCGGGCGGCCTTGGCGTGCGGATGGATTCCGCGCTCTATGGCGGCTATTCGATCCCGCCCTATTACGACAGCCTGATCGGCAAGCTGATCGTCCACGGTCGCGACCGGCCCGAGGCGCTGGCCCGCCTGAAACGCGCGCTGGGCGAGTTGATCATTGACGGCGTCGACTCGTCAGTGCCGCTCTTTGACATGCTCCTGGCCGAGCCGGACATCCAGAACGGCGACTACAACATTCACTGGCTGGAAAAGTGGCTGGCAAAGCAGTTCGGCTAGACCCTTTGGCCGGGGCGCCCTGTGGCGTCCCGGCGCAAAAGTTCTTGAAAACTTTTGCAAAATCCTTCGAAGGATTTTCTCCGTGCCCGACCCGGTCTCTGACATTACCCCCGACACCCTGCTGCGCGCCTATGCGCAGGGCATTTTCCCCATGGCCGAAGGCCGCGACGACCCGGCGATCCACTGGGTCGATCCGCGCCGCCGGGGCATCCTGCCGCTGGACGGCTTTCATCTGTCCCGCTCGCTGGCCCGGCGGATGCGGCGCGGCGGGTTCACCCTGACCACCGACCAGGCCTTTGCCAGCGTGGTGGCCGCCTGCGCAGACCGGCCCGAGACCTGGATCAGCCACCGCATCCAGGCGCTGTATCAGGCGCTTCACGCCCGGGGCCATGCCCATAGCATCGAGGTCTGGCAGAACGGCCACCTGGTCGGCGGGGTCTATGGCGTCGTGCTTGGGGCGGCCTTCTTTGGCGAAAGCATGTTCAGCCGGGTGACCGATGCCTCAAAGATCGCGCTGGCCCATGCCGTGCAGGTCCTGCGGGCGGGCGGGTTCCAGCTGTTCGACACCCAGTTCCTGACGCCGCATCTGGCCAGCCTGGGCGGCCTTGAAATCCCGCGCGCCCGCTATCAGCACCTTCTGGCGCAGGCGCTGGCCCGCCCGGCCCGCTTTCCTGCGCCGGATCATTCCTCTGGCGCAGGCTCTTCTGCCACCGCCTCGGGCAGCACGCAGGACAACACCCAGACGTCATAGCGCGGATGGTCCAGCGCCGACAATGCGGGGGACGAGGCCAGCATCCAGCCGCTGAACAACTGGCTTTGCGTCGTCTCCTCGATGATCGTCAGATGCGCTTCGGCGTCCGAGGCCGGGTTGTCGGTCGGGTAGCGGCAGCTGTCCAGCTGCACGATCATCCGCCCGAACTTGGCCGCCTGCCCGCGTGACAGCACCACATCGCCGGTTTCCGAGGTCAGCTTGTCCAGAAACCGCAGCGACGCGCCGGTCGAGTCGGTCACCTCTTGCGCCATCCCCGGACCGGCCAGCGTCAAAAGCAGCGCAAGCGCCCTCATGGTGCGGCAGGCTCGACCGGGGCGTCGCCTTCGCCACCGACGAATTTCAGCAACAGCGTGATCAGGCTGACCGCGCCCTGCGTGTCCTCGATCTCGTCGCCGGGGGCCAGGTTGTCCAGCGCACCACCGGGCAGAAGCTCGACGAAATTCCCGCCCAAAAGCCCTTCGGACGAAATCAGGATCGAGCTGTCGGTCGGCAAAAGCACGTCATTGCGCAGCAGGATCTTCGCATCGGCAAAGAAGGTCTGCGGGTTCAGTTGCAGCTCGGTGATCGTGCCGACCTTGACGCCCGCCAGCCGCACGTCCGACCCGACTGTGATCCCCTCGACCGACCGGAAGCTGGCGGTCAAGGGATAGCTGTCGGGCGACTGCATCAGCCCCGCCCCTTGCGCGGCATAGACGACAAACCCCAGCGCCACGGCCAGGACCGCCGCCCCCGTCGCAATCTCTGCCCGCTCGTAGGCCATCACTCGGGCTGCCACGCCTCATAGTCGGCCCGTGCGACCGGATCGGCGCGGCGGATCGACCCGGGCGGCGCATAGGCCGCACCCGTGCCGGTCAGGTTTTCCTGATGCGGCTTTTCCCAGGCCTTGTGTTTCAGCGGCGCCTTGGTCGGCGGCTCGTCCCAGGTGTGGTGCAGCCAGCCGTGCCAGTCGGGCGAGACGCGCGACGCTTCCATCTCGCCGTTGAAGATCACCCAGCGCCGCTTGCCGTCGCGCGTCTGAAAAAAGGTGTTGCCGCCGTCATCCGCGCCCACTCGCACGCCCTTGCGCGCGGTGAAAAGCTGCGTGCCCAGCGTCTGGCTGTTCCACCAGGTCAACAGGCGTTTCAGGAAATACATGGCAGGCCTCCGGGAGTCGGTTGTCCCTGATATGGCCGAAACATCCACCAAGGTCTAGGGCGAAGCGGCATGCGGCGCGGTGCGCGGGGCTTCTGTGCCGATGCCATGAAAAAAGGCGGGCGCATGGCCCGCCTTCCTGACAGTCCTGGACGTCGGTCAGGCCTTGACCGGTTCCTTTTTCTTGGTCTCGGTATAGACCAGCATCGGCGCGGCCCCGTTGTTCACGGCCTCTTCCTTGACCACGACCTCTTCGACCCCGTCCATGCCGGGCAGTTCGAACATCGTGTTCAACAGGATGTCTTCCATGATCGACCGCAAGCCCCGCGCGCCGGTCTTGCGCTTGATCGCGCGCTTGGCGATGGCGATCAGTGCGTCCGGGGTGAAGGTCAGCTTGACCCCCTCGATCTCGAACAGGCGCTGGTATTGCTTGACCAGGGCATTCTTCGGTTCGGTCAGGATGGTGACCAAGGCCGCCTCGTCCAGGTCGGTCAGGGTGGCGATCACCGGCAGACGACCGACGAATTCCGGGATCAGGCCGAATTTCAGCAGGTCTTCGGGTTCCAGTTCCTTGAACAGCTCGCCGACGCTGCGTTCCTCCGGTCCCTTAACGTCCGCACCGAACCCGATGCCCGACCCTTTGTTGCGCTGCGCGATGATCTTCTCCAGCCCCGCAAAGGCGCCGCCGCAGATGAACAGGATGTTCGTCGTGTCCACCTGCAGGAATTCCTGCTGCGGATGCTTGCGCCCACCCTGCGGCGGGACACTGGCGACAGTGCCTTCCATGATCTTCAGAAGAGCCTGCTGCACGCCTTCGCCCGACACATCGCGGGTGATCGACGGGTTGTCCGACTTGCGGGTGATCTTGTCGACCTCGTCGATATAGACGATGCCGCGCTGCGCCCGTTCGACGTTGTATTCACTGGCCTGCAGAAGCTTGAGGATGATGTTCTCCACATCCTCACCCACGTAACCCGCTTCGGTCAGCGTGGTCGCGTCAGCCATCGTGAACGGCACATCCAGTATGCGCGCCAGCGTCTGCGCCAGCAGCGTCTTGCCGCAGCCCGTCGGGCCGATCAGCAGGATGTTCGACTTCGACAGCTCGATATCCGTCTTCGACGAATGGTTCAGCCGCTTGTAGTGGTTGTGCACCGCGACCGACAATACCCGCTTGGCGTGGATCTGGCCGATCACGTAATCGTCCAGCACCTTGCAGATTTCGCGCGGGGTCGGCACGCCATCCGAGGACTTCAGACCCGTGGTCTTCGTCTCCTCGCGGATGATGTCCATGCACAATTCGACGCATTCGTCGCAGATGAAGACCGTCGGCCCCGCGATCAGCTTCCTGACCTCATGCTGGCTCTTGCCGCAGAACGAGCAGTAAAGCGTGTTCTTGCTGTCGCTGCCGGAGTTGTTCGCCATCCAAAACCCTCTGGACCCTGTCCACTAACATGGGCCGCACAATGTCCCGTCCCATCCGCGAAGTCTAGGACAAGCCCAAAGGCACCACAATGCGAAAAACCCCCGCCGGATCGACCGGCAGGGGGTGTTGCAGTCACTTCGTCGTATCATCCGCCTTGCCGCGGCTTTCCAGGATCTGGTCGATCAGACCCCAGGCCTTGGCATCCTCGGCCGACATGAAGTTGTCGCGCTCCAGCGCGGCCTCGACCGTTTCATAGTCGTTGCCGGTGTGGCGGACGTAAATCTCGTTCAGTCGGCGCTTCAGCTTTTCGGTCTCGCGGGCGTGGATCATGATGTCCGTCGCCTGACCCTGATAGCCGCCCGAGGGCTGGTGCACCATGACCCGGCTGTTCGGCAGACTGAAGCGCATGCCCTTTTCCCCCGCCGTCAGCAGCAAGCTGCCCATCGACGCCGCCTGCCCGATCACCAGGGTCGAAACCTTGGGCCGGATGTACTGCATCGTGTCATAGATCGACAGACCGGACGTCACCACGCCCCCGGGGCTGTTGATGTACATGCTGATTTCCTTCGACGGGTTCTCCGACTCAAGAAACAGCAGCTGCGCGCAGATCAGGCTGGACATGCCGTCATGGACCGGGCCACCCAGAAAGATGATCCGCTCCTTCAGCATGCGGCTGAAGATGTCATAGGCGCGTTCGCCCCGGCTGGTCTGTTCGACGACCATCGGGACAAGCGTGTTCATGTAGTGGTCAACGGGATCGCGCATTGGTGCCTGCCTCTGTCCTGTCGCGAGGAATATCGCCGAATGTATTGCCAGAGTCTTAGTGGGGCGAAACGGGGGCTGCAAGGGCGGCCCCTGCGATTTCCCGCGCCCCCGCAGTCTGCGCGCCTGCCGGATTGAAACTGCGCCGGGGCGCCCTAAACCCCGGACATGGATCCCGTCCCGCCAACTCTCTCCCCGACCCGCGCCGCCGGGCTTGATCGCCTTTCCGGTTTCCTGCCACGCGCCGGGCGCGACTATGCCGCCTTGCGCAATCTCGATCTGCCCGGCCATCCGCATGTCTCCACCCTGTCGCCCTGGCTGCGTCACCGCCTGGTGACCGAGGCCGAGGTGATCGACGCCACCCTGCGCGCCCACCCGCACGGCGCCGAGAAATTCCTGGCCGAGGTCTGGTGGCGCACCTACTGGAAAGGCTGGCTGGAGTTGCGCCCCGGCACCTGGACCGACTACCAACAGGGCCTGCAGGCGGGCCTGAACCGGCTGGCGATCAAGCCCGGCCTTGCCATCCGGGCCAGGGCGGCGATGCTGGGGCAGACCGGCATCGACGGGTTCGACCAGTGGGTGCAAGAGCTGACAGCAACCGGCTATCTGCACAACCATGCCCGGATGTGGGTTGCCTCGATCTGGATCTTCACCCTGCGCCTGCCGTGGGAAGTGGGGGCCGACTTCTTCCTGCGCCACCTGATCGACGGTGATCCTGCGTCCAACACCCTGTCCTGGCGCTGGGTCGGCGGGCTACACACGCCGGGCAAGACCTATCTTGCCACCGCCGACAATATCGCCCGGAACACCGGGGGCCGGTTCCAGCCGCAGGGCCTTGCGACCGACGCCCCGCCCCTGCCGCTCTCCCCCCTGCCCGCCCCGCGCCCGATGCCCGGGGGCGACACCCCGGACCCGACGCGGCCCAGCCTGCTTCTGATCACCGAAGAGGACCTGTCGCCCGACGATCTTCTTGGCCACAAGCCCGCAGCGGTTGCCGTCCTGACCGATGTCGCGGGCCGCTCGCCGCTGGCTGTGGCCGCCCCGGTCCATGCCTTCACCCGTGCGGCGATTTCGGACACGCTGGCCCGTCTTGGCACCCCCGACGCCCCCCGCTATACCGACGAGGCCGCCGTCCTTGCCCATGCCCGCAGCCGGGGCCTGTCGCAGATCGTCACCCCCTACGCCCCGACCGGCCCCATCGCCAGCCGCCTGACCACACTTGCGCGCCTGGCCCCCGCACAGGGGATCACCGTGGCCCGGGTCTTGCGCGACCACGACCGGGACGCCTGGCCCCATGCCACGCACGGCTTTTTCCGGTTTCGACAGGCGGTGACGGGATGACGCCTGGCGTCGATTTCTTCAAAGAAATCGGACCGGAGCCTTCAAAGGCTCCGATGCGGAATTTTCAAAAATTCCGCCCCCCGCTCTCCGCCGATCCGCGATTCGGTCCTCAGGGTTAACGGCCCCGCACCCTTGCGCGCGTAGAGACGGAAGGAAGACAGCAGAAAGACGGGACAAAGACGCTGAAATGATGAATGACCCGGCGGATTAACCCACCGTTCCCAAGGGCTTGCCGGCCAAAGCTCACAGATCGCCATGACAACCCCCCCGCCGGTGCGCCGCAGCACCGTTTACTCCCGCTTCATCCTTGCCGGAACGTCCTCGCCGCCAGCATCACCCGTGCTGTTGCCGTGACCACACACAGCGCGCCAAAGA
>JAKQLM010000159.1 GCA_029567145.1 Pseudomonadota bacterium | reverse complement strand
CCGGAGAAGGACCGGGGGGCATCCATCGCGTCTTGCAGGTCCATCCCGTAATCGACGAGGTTGGTGACGAAGCGGGCATGGCCGCAGGGTTGATAGGCCCCGCCCATCACGCCGAAGGGCATCAGGACGCGGCCATTCTCGCGCAGCATTCCGGGGATGATCGTGTGCATCGGGCGCTTGCCGCCGGCCGCTTCGTTCGGGTGGCCTTCGGTCAGGGTGAAGCCTGCGCCGCGGTTCTGGAAGTTGATGCCGAATTTCGAGGAGGCGAGGCCCGAGCCGAAGCCCCAGAAGATCGAATAGATCAGCGACACGGCCATGCGGTCGCGGTCGACGACGGTGATCAGGATGGTGTCCTTGTGGACCGCCTCGGTCAGGGGGGCGGCTTGCGGCATGGCTTTGCGCGGGTCGATCAGCGCGGCAAGGCGCGCGGCGGTGTCGGCGGACAGCATGTGGTCCAGCCGGGTGGTGTGGTCGGCGTCGGCGATGAACCGGTTGCGGGCGTCATAGGCCAGCTTGGTCGCCTCGGCCTCGATATGGGCGCGCTGGGTGCCGAACGGGTCCATCGCTGTGAGGTCGAAGTGTTTCAGGATGTTGAGAAGCAGGATCGCCGTCGCGCCTTGGCCGTTTGGCGGGTGTTCGATCAATTCGACGCCCTGGTAGGGGCCGGACACCGGGGTGGTGTAATCGCAGGCGGTGGCGGCAAGGTCGTCCAGCGTATGCGTGCCGCCAAGCGCCTGAAGCGAGGTGATCATGTCCTGGGCCACTTCGCCGGTGTAGAATCCGTCGCGGCCTTCGCGGGCGATCCGGCGCAGAACCTTGGCCTGGCCGGGGGCGCGGAAGGTCTGGCCCACGGTAGGGGCCTTGCCGTTCAGGGTGTAGAAATCGCGGGCGGCGCCTTGCAGGCAGGGCAGGTCGTCGATCCAGTCGAACGCGACGCGGGGGGCGACCGGGATGCCTTCGTCGGCATAGTGGATCGCGGGGGCAAGCACCCGGTCCAGCGGCAGGCGACCGTGGTCGGCGTTCAGGCGGCAGAAGGCGTCGATCGCGCCGGGCAGGGTCACCGCGTCGATCCCTTGCACCGGGATCGCGGTCAGCCCCTTCGCGCGCAGGGCGGCGGCGTCCAGGCCCCTGGGCGCGCGACCGGAGCCGTTCAGCGCCAGCACATCGTCCTGACCGGCGGGCTTGATCAGCACGAAGCAGTCGCCGCCGATGCCGGTCATCTGCGGCTCGGCGATGCCAAGGACCAGCGCCGCGGCGATGGCGGCGTCTGCGGCGTTGCCGCCGGATTTCAGCACCTCGATCGCCACTTGCGCGGCAATCGGGTGCGAGGTTGCGACAAGGCCGTTCCGCGCGAAGACGGCTGAACGGCCCGGAACGTGAAGATCGCGCATGAGGCCCCCGGGTTTTGACCGAACCTAGGGTGCCGGGCGCGGGAAGCCAAGGGCCTGGCAGTCCCCGATGGACCAGGGCAGGCGCTGGGGTCGGGGAGTGCCTGGCACCCGGATCGGGTCGGGGCGGAAGCACCGGGTGCCAGGCGTGACCTTGCGGCCAGCACCCAGCCTTGCGCCGGATCGCGGCACCGACGGGGGAAAGCTGTGGTGCAGGCGGGGCAGGTGTCGAAAAGTCGAGCTAAACCCCGTCGACGAGCGGGATGGTGAAGCTGAGCCGGTTGCTGCCACGCTGGCGGCGATAGGCCAGATCGCGGGTCAGGCTGCGGATCAGGTGCCAGCCGAACCCGCCTTCGGGCAGGTCGCCGTCGGGAGCGTGAACCGGCAGGCGACCTTCGGGCAGGATGCCCCCCGGCATGGCCGCGCCTTCATCCACAACCTCGCAGTCCAGAAGGTTGGAATGCAGCGTGACGGTCACCGCGACATGCCCTGCCGCGTCGGCATAGGCATGCTCGGCCACGTTGTTCAACACCTCGGCCAAGACAAGCTCGACCGTGCCGCGCTGATCAAGCGACAGGTCGCAGACCGGCGCGGCCGAGGTGATGTGCAAGAGAGCAGCCCGGACCGACGCCGGTTCGGCCCGGATCACCAGGTCATGCGTGTCCGACCGGGTGAAAGGGTCATGCGCTGGCTGCATGCGACACGGCAGCCTCAAGCGACGGATGGATGGTGAAGATCGAATCCATGCGGGTCAGCCGGAACACCTTTTCCACGGTCGGGGTCAGGCTGGACAGATCCAGCGTGCGGTCGGGCCCCAGCAGTTTCTTCACCGCGACGATGGCGCCCAGCCCGCTGGAATCAAGGAACTGGACCCGCGCCAGGTCAAGGACCATCCGCTGGTCGCCCGTGCTGGCGATGTCGCGCATCCGTTCCTTGAACTGGATCGCCGTCGCGGCGTCGATCCGGTCTTCCATGACCTGCACCGAAATCACCTTTGGCCTGGTCTGTGTCTGCAACTGCATGGTCGTTTCCCTTTCCTTGCACTGATCACAGCGTAAGGGGGAAACCGTTAGCAACCCGTAACCGTCAGTTGAGCTGGAAGGTCACCGGATAGCGACCATCCTCGAAATCGCCAAAAAGATCGCCAAGGTCGGGGTGATCGACGGGTTCGCCGGTTTCATCGGGAACAAGGTTCTGTTCCGAGACATAGGCGACGTAGTAGGACTGCCCGTTTTCCGCCAGCAGATGATAGAACGGCTGATCCTTCGAGGGGCGGCTGTCTTCGGGGATGTTGTCGTACCATTCGTCGGTATTGGAAAACATCGCGTCCACGTCAAAGACCACACCACGGAACGGATGCTTCCGATGACGGAGCACCTGACCCAGGTGATACTTGGCGTGGGTTGGCAGCATGCGGTCGTTCCCCATGCCCGCTGTTTTAGACCGCTCTGCCGGGGCTGTCCACATGAGCGGCGCGAATCGGGGGAAACAGTGTGTGGACCGGGTGCAGACAGTCGGCTGCTGTCGGTTTTATGATCGGCGGGTCCGGAGTTCCCCATTTCCCGCTGCGCCGGGATAGGCTAACCTGCGGCCAAAAGAACAAGAAGGCACGAGGGGCAGATGGGCAGGTTTCTCCGTGCGGCGATGGTGTTGCTGTGTCTGGCCTCTTGCGGGGGCGGGGGCAACTATTCGGCGCCGAGGCAGTTGGACGACGCATGCGCGATCATCCGCGAACGGCCGCAGTATTTGCGGGCGATGGAACGTACCGAACGCCGCTGGGGCATTCCGGTGCATGTGCAGATGGCGACGATTTATCAGGAATCGAAATTCATCGGCAACGCGCGCACGCCCTTTTCCTATGCGCTGGGCGTGATTCCGATGGGGCGGCAAAGCACGGCCTATGGCTATAGCCAGGCGCTGAACGCGACCTGGGAGGAATACCAGGCCAGCGCGGGCGGCCGCCGGGCCCAGCGCGACGATATCGAGGACGCGACCGATTTCATGGGCTGGTACATGGACGAATCCGCCCGGTCCCTGGGCATTTCCAAGGACGATGCCGAAGCGCAATACCTTGCCTATCACGAAGGCCGCACCGGCTATGCCAACGAAAGCTATCTGGGCAAGCCCTGGCTGGTCGACGTGGCGGCTGCGGTCGGCGCGCGGTCAGAGATGTACCGCGGGCAACTGGCCTACTGCCGGTAGGACGGAAAGGTGGGCAGATTGCCCACCCTACGCGCCGCCCTGTTCAGTTGCCGCGGGATTCGGTTTCGGCGGTGATGTCGAAAAGACGCGCGCCCATCTGGCCGCCCTTTTTCATCTCGCCCAGGATCACCGTGGTCTGCGACCCCAGGTCGTCGGTGATCACCCATTGCCGCAGTTCGACCGGGTCAGCGGTGAAGACCAGCTCGATCGTGCCGTATTCGGGATATTCCGGGTCCTGCGCGCGCACGCGGGTCGAGGTGCCGTCCTCGGCATGGCCGACCACCATGCTGGCGCGGGCAAGATCGATATTCTCGGCCAGGATGAGGTTCAGCGGCGTGCGCTTCAGCGGGTACTGCTCGGGCGGCTGGTTCGACTTTGCGTCGAAGATCGCGACCTGCTGGCCCCCGGCAATCACCAGGCTGCGGTCCGGTGGCGCGTATTCGAACCGCACCCGCCCCGGGCGCTTGATGAAGATCTTGCCGGTCGAGATCGAGCCATCGGAATTGATCTGGGTGAAGTCGGACTCCACGGTCGTGAGGCCGTTCAGATAGTCCGAGATCGTGCCAAGCGGAATCTTCTCGGCCAGCGCGGGAAGCGGCACAAGAAGGGCGAGCGGGGCCAGAAGGGCGAAGCGACGGTTCATTCGGCACATATAGCCGTCCTTGCAGGCGGTTGCACCCCCGCGCCGCCGGGTTCGCAAGGACGTGCCGACCGCGTGATCGGGCGTGAGCCGGCAGGGTCTGCGGCGGATTCGGGCTGGCGAGGGGGTTTCTTCCGCGATTGCGCGTATATGTCGAAGAATATTGTGCTACCAGGCCTGAATGCGCCTGAAATCCCCAAGAACTCCCACCAAGTCGCCGGTATCTTCTGCCAAAGGGTCATCGTTGCAAGGGGTCGGGCGGATGAAAGTCGTAGTCTTGGGCGCAGGCGTCATCGGGGTCACGTCGGCCTGGTATCTGGCGCAGGCCGGGCATGAGGTCACGGTGATCGACCGCCAGCCCGCCCCGGCGCTGGAGACCTCCTTTGCCAACGCGGGCGAGATCAGCCCCGGCTATGCCTCGCCCTGGGCCGCGCCGGGGATTCCGGTCAAGGCGCTGAAGTGGATGTTCATGGAACATGCGCCGTTGATCCTTCAGCCGCGGATGGACTGGACCCGGCTGTCGTGGATGGCGCGGATGCTGATGAACTGCACCGCTGACGCCTACGCGGTGAACAAGTCGCGCATGGTCCGGCTGGCGGAGTATTCGCGCGATTGCCTGATGGAGCTGCGGACCGAGACGGGGATTTCCTACGACGAACGCACCCAGGGCACGCTGCAACTGTTCCGCACCGAAAAGCAGGTGGCGGCGGCGGCCAAGGACATTGCGGTGCTGCAGGCCGATGGCGTGCCATTCGAGGTGCTGGACGCCGATCAGTGCGTGGCGGCAGAGCCGGGGCTGGCTGGCGCGCGCGGCAAGATCGCGGGCGGCCTGCGCCTGCCGGGGGACGAGACGGGCGACTGCTTCAAGTTCACCACACGTCTGTCCGAGATGGCTGCGGCGGCGGGCGTGACCTTCCGCTACGGCGTGGGCATCGACCGGCTGGAGGCCGAGGGCGGGCGGATCGTGGCGGTCCACACCTCGGCAGGGCGGATGACGGCAGACAGTTTCGTCCTGGCGCTGGGGTCCTATTCGCCACGTCTGGCGGCACCCTTGGGGATCAAGCTGCCGGTCTATCCGGTCAAGGGCTATTCGATCACCGTTCCGGTGGTGGATGCCGCCCGAGCGCCGGTGTCGACGGTGATGGACGAAACCCACAAGATCGCCATCACCCGGCTGGGCGACCGCATCCGCGTCGGCGGCATGGCGGAAATCGCCGGGTTCGACATGAGCCTGTCGCCGAAACGCCAGGCCACCCTGACGCATTCGGTCGAGGACCTGTTCGGCGGGGCAGGGGACCAGTCCAGGGCGACGTTCTGGTGTGGACTTCGGCCGATGACGCCGGACGGGACGCCGATTGTGGGCCGCTCGCCGATCCAGAACCTGTTCCTGAACACCGGGCACGGAACGCTGGGCTGGACCATGGCGGCAGGTTCGGGTCGCGTGCTGGCTGACCTGATGTCGGGCAAGCAGACCCAGATCGCGGCGGCCGACCTGGGCTATGCCCGCTATCTGCGCGACGGTCGCAAGGGCCAGCGCGCGTCGGCGGGCGCGGCGGTCCCGGCCTGACGGGAACCGGGGCGCAATAGGGCAGAATTGCAGAAACGCTTATCTGACGGGATTTGCATAGATCAGGCAAAGCTTACCTGCGGGCATTCGGGATCGGGAATAGGCTGGCACCTTTCTCACCTCAATTCCCCAGGATGGACCCGGAATGAAGCCAGCTTATGGACGCGCTGCCCTGTGCGCAATTCTGACTGCCGCACTTGGCCCCGCAATTGGGGCCGCACAGGCGCAAGACTTGCCTGACGACCCCCTGACACAGGGCCGGGTGCTGGAGCTGAGCTTTGGACTGTTCGCCCCGGTGAACGGCTTGCAGGACAGCCTGACCACGCCAAATGGCGGTGGCGCAACGATAAATTCCACCGACCTCCTGTCGTTCGGCCCGGGTGGGCGGGTTCAGGCCAGTTACAGTCAACCGTGGGGTGAAACGGCGCGGCTGATCGTCAGTCTGACCGGCGCGCAATCTGCGGGCGATGCGACACTGGGCATCGGGGCATTGTCCGAGTCGTTTCCGGGCAGTTACGACGACGGGTTCAATTTGCCGGCGAATTGGACGGTTGATACCGAAATCGAAACAAAAACCACAATGCTGTCCATTGGTCGCGAATGGGCGTTGAATGGCACTTGGCGCGTCAGCGCGGGATTGCAGGGCGGCACCGCGTCGCAGGATTTTTTCGGCATCCTGACGGCTCCGGATGGGGAATTGTGGCGGTCGATCACCACCGAGTCGAAGAATCGGATGTACGGCGTCTTTGGCGGGGTCAGCCATTACAGCGCACTGGGCGAGGGGCTGGGGCTGCGACTGTCGGGCAATCTGGGCGTGATGCAGAACCAGTTCGACTACCGCTATGTGAACGTGCTTTTGCCGGGCGACATCAGCCCCTCCGGGCAGGAGATCAGCGGATCGGCAAGCGGCACGGCCGTGTCGGCGCGTCTGTCGGCCCGGCTGGAAAAGCAGATGTCGGACCGGGGCCTGCTTACGTTCGAAGTGGGATACGAAGGCCTGTACGGCGTTGGCAGCGGGGCGGACACCTTCCTGGACCCCGATGGCACGGATACGACCGCCGCCATTGACGGCGACCGGATCGGCGCTGGGTACATCTCGGTTGGCTATGCCTTCCGGTTCTAGACCGGGCTGATCTGGTCAGGCGTGCAGCTGGACTCCGGCGGCAGGCGGCACCCGGATGCCACGCAGCAACAGGACGTCGCCCCGGTCGGTTGCGGCCGAGGCCGCCAGCTTCCGCAGCCAGGCCTGGGCCGAGGCGTGCCGACCGGCCACCCGCACCGACAGCGCGGTGTCGATGCTGGCCAGAACCCCGGCCGGGTAGCCCTGAGCCCGGCCGACCAAGCGCGGCAGCGGGTCGGGGCGGCCTTCGATCAGCGCGGTCCGGCGGGTCTGGCTGTCAACCGGAGCCACCCCTGACACCGCATGGTACAGCGTGGCCCCCAGCGCGTAGATGTCGCTGTGCGGCCCGCAAGGGGCGTCGGGGGCATACAGCTCGTGCGGGGAATAGCCGTCCTTGACCATGCTGAACCCGGCGTTCGGCTGGCCGATACCGTCGACACATTTGCGGGCCGAGCCAAAGTCGATCAGCACCGGATCTTCGTCATTGCGCAGGCAGACGTTGTCCGGAGAGATGTCACAATGCAGCCAGCCCCGGTCGTGCAGGTGGCCCAGGGCCGACACCAGCTTGCGTGTCATGGCGACGATTCGGGTGGGCGTCAGCAGGGGGCTGTCGGTGTCGATCAGGTCCTGCAGGTCATGGCCCTTGACGTAATCCAGGACGACATAGGCGCTGCCGTTTTCCTGAAACGCCTGATGCGCGCGGACGATGTTCGGATGCGACAGCGACGCCAGAAGCGCGCCTTCGTCCAGGAAACTGCGGATCACCTTGGACAGGTTCAGCCGATGGGCTTCGGACCGGGGCAGGACATGGCCCTGCTGGCGGCGACACAGTTCGGGAACGAAGCATTCCTTCAGCACGACGGCCCGGTTGTGCGGATCGCTGGCAAGATAGGTGTTGCCGAACCCCCCGCTGCCAAGGAAGGACCGGATCAGGTACCGGCCGTTCTTCAGCACCGTTCCCGGCAAAAGCACATCGTCAAGATCGGCCACAATCCCCGTGTCGGACCATCTGTCAAAAGCCATCGTGTTCCAGCCCCCCGGCAGCGGAAACTTCCCTTGGCACAGACGCGGATGCGCAGGCCAGATGTGGCGAGACTATGGCCTCGCAACTTCTGGTTGCAACCACTTTTGGGCAGGATTGGGGCGACTCCCAAGCTGGAAACGCAAATAACCGAAGAATTGCGCGCATTTCGCACGTTTCGGGAACAGTCCGCCCCGCGAACCGTGGCTTTTTCTGGCCCGACGGCCAGACCGATTCGCGCCAGGGGTGGCGGGGTCAGCGCTCTTCGACCAGGATTTCGCGCTTGCCCACGTGGTTGGCGCGGGTGACGACGCCTTCTTCCTCCATCTGCTCGACCAGGCGGGCGGCCTTGTTGTAGCCGATGCCCAGCTTGCGCTGGATGTAAGAGGTCGAACATTTGCGGTCACGCGCCACGATGGCGACGGCCTGATCGTACAGCGTGTCGTCGCCTTCCGAGTTGAGGCCGAGCACGGCGTCAATCTCGTTGTCGCGTTCGTCGTCCACGCTTTCGACGACACCGGACATGTAGACCGGCGGGCCGAAGCTTTTCAGGTGGTTGACGATTTCCTCGACTTCCTCATCCGACACGAAAGGCCCGTGGATACGCGTGATCTTGGCCCCGTTGCCCATGTAAAGCATGTCGCCCATGCCCAAAAGCTGCTCGGCCCCCTGTTCGCCAAGGATCGTGCGGCTGTCGATCTTGGAGGTGACCTGGAAGGATATCCGGGTGGGGAAGTTCGCCTTGATCGTGCCGGTGATCACGTCGACCGAAGGCCGCTGGGTGGCCATGATCAGGTGGATGCCGGAGGCGCGGGCCATCTGCGCAAGGCGCTGGATGCAGGCCTCGATCTCTTTCCCGGCGACCATCATCAGGTCGGCCATTTCGTCCACCACCACCACGATATAGGGGATGGTGACGGGCTGGAATTCGTCGGTTTCAAAGATCGGATCGCCGGTTTCCTCGTCAAAGCCGGTCTGGATGGTGCGCTTGAACATCTCGCCCTTGGCAATCGCCTCGCGCACGCGGCCGTTGTAGCCTTCGATGTTGCGAACGCCCATCTTGGACATCTTGCGGTAGCGTTCCTCCATCTCGCCCACGACCCATTTCAGCGCCACCACGGCCTTTTTCGGGTCGGTGACGACGGGCGACAGCAGATGCGGGATGCCGTCGTAAACGGAAAGTTCCAGCATCTTGGGGTCGATCATGATCAGCCGGCATTCGTCGGGCGTCAGCTTGTACAAGAGCGACAGGATCATCGTGTTGATCGCGACGGATTTGCCCGACCCGGTGGTCCCGGCGATTAGCAGGTGGGGCATCTTGGCCAGGTTCGCGACGATCGGTTCGCCGCCGATATCCTTGCCCAGCGCCAAGGGCAGGCGCATCTGGCTGTCGCCGAAATCGCGGGCCGACAGAATCTCGCGCAGCACGACCTTTTCGCGCACGGCGTTCGGCAGTTCGATGCCGATCACGGTGCGGCCCGGCACGGTAGAGACGCGGGCCGACAGCGCCGACATGCTGCGGGCGATGTCATCGGCAAGGCCGATCACGCGGCTGGCCTTCAGGCCGGGGGCCGGTTCCAGTTCGTACATGGTCACGACCGGACCCGGGCGGACGGCGGTGATCTCGCCCTTGACCCCGTAGTCATCCAGCACCGATTCCAGCATCCGGGCGTTTTCTTCCAGCGCCTCGTCCGACAGTTGCGTGCGCTGGATCGCCACCGGGGCGGACAACAGGCCAAGCGGCGGCAGTTCGTAGGTCGAGACGGCTTCGTCAAAGCGCAAGGCGGGCTGCGATTCCGACAGGGCCTGCCGCGAGGGAGCGGCCTTTTTCACCGCGTGTTGCACCACGGCGCGACGGTCGGTCAGATAGGCGGCACGCGGGGCGGGATCGTAGTCCAGATCGTCCAGCGGATCGTCGACCAGGGTGTCGATCTCTTCGGCGGCATCGTCCATCAGGGCCGACGACGGCTCGTCCCAGGCGGTATCCTCGGCGAACAGATTGGTCGGCAGGTCTTCGGCTGCGGGCTCCCACTGGGGCGCGGCGCTGCGCGGCTGCGGGCGTGGATCGGCCATCAGCGGCGCCTTGGCCCGCATCAGCGGCGGCTCCATGCGCGAGACGGGGGGCAGCGGCACAGGGGC
Source organism: Pseudomonadota bacterium (assembly GCA_029567145.1). Classification (GTDB taxonomy): domain Bacteria; phylum Pseudomonadota; class Alphaproteobacteria; order Rhodobacterales; family Rhodobacteraceae; genus Tabrizicola. The sequence goes on along the minus strand of JAKQLM010000159.1, from coordinate 3,698 downwards.
GGTCGGGAAATCGGGCGAGCGTTGCACGCGGGTGCGGATCACGTCCGAAATCCGGGCCTTGATCCGGTCTTCCTGCGGCATCGACGGGGTCCAGGTCGGTTCGATCTCGATCAGCTCGGGTTCGGGATCGGGCTGGGCCTTGCGGCGCAGACGCTCCAGCAGGCCCAGCTTTTCCTTGACGGGGGCGGCCATCGGCTCGGGGGCGGCAAGACGAGGCTCGGGGCGCAGGGACTGCGGCATGGCGCGGGCCGGGCTGGCCCGCAAAGGTTCTGGCGCCAACGATCCCGTGACCGGCGGCATCATCCGGCGCGGTGCCGTGTCGGTCGTGCTGGCGGCACGGCTGCGCGCGCGGTCCTGCAGGGCCATCGCGCCCCCGACGGCGCTGCGCGCCCCGCTGCCCAACCCGTTGGCCAGCGCGTTGTAACCCAGGATCGACCCCAGCAGCAGGAACTGCCGGATCGCCCGCAACTCGGCCATGTCAAAGCCGGTGACATACAGCAGGAAGACCATCAGCCCGGCAAAGGTCAGCACCGACAGGAGTTTCAGCCCGAAACCGGCGCTGCCCGGAATGACCCCGATCAGCGACCCAAGCACGGTGTCGCCGAACAGCCCGCCCAGCCCGAAGCTGTGGCTCCAGCTGTCGCCCGGCACCAGCGTCGCGCAATGCACGGCGGCAAAGGCCACGGCGATGACGGCAAAGACGACGCGGCCCAGCGCCCGCTCGCCGCCGCGATGCAAAAGGAAGCGCCCGCCCCAGACCGCAACGATCACCGGGATCGCCCAGGCCCCGCGCCCGATCAGGATCGTGAGGGTGGACGCGACAGCAGCCCCGAACCGGCCCAGCATGTTCTGCGCCGGTTCTTCGGTGGCGACCATCCAGCCCGGATCCTCGGGCAAATAGCTGCCCAGCATCAGCGCAAAGCCAAGCGCGGCAAGGATCAGCACCAGGCCCAAAAGCTCGCGCCCACGGCGTTCCAGCATTGCCTGCGTGCCCTGATCCAGAAGCGGATCGCGTTGCCGTGCCTGATACGATGCCATTACCGTCCCTCACCATAGATACAATCACGGAGCAAAGTCAGCCCGCGCTGCGTTTCTTCGAACGTGGCGACCAGCGCCACGCGGATATAGCCCTTGCCGGGGTTCTCTCCGCCCACCTCACGCGACAGGTAGGCACCCGGCAGCACGCGGACCCCGGTCTTCTGCCAAAGCGTCAGCGCCGCTGCTTCGCCATCCTCGACCGGCAGCCACAGGAAGAACCCGCCGCCCGGGGTCTGATAGCCCTGCAGCGCGCCGAAGATCGCGTCGGCCTCGTCGAACTTGCGATGGTAAAGCTTGCGCGAGGCGGTCACGTGCGCCTCGTCGGCCCAGGCGGCTTCGGACACCCGTTGCAGGGGCAGGGGCACCGGGGCACCCGCAAAGGCGCGCAGCTGGCGAAGCCGCAACATCGACTGTGGCCCGGCAGCGACAAAGCCCGACCGCAGGCCCGGCAGGTTCGACCGTTTGGACAGCGAATGGAACACCAGCGCACGTTCGGGGTCGGCCCCTTGACCTGCGGCAACCTGCAACAGGCCGGGCGGCGGCGCGTCCCGCCAGATCTCGGAATAGCATTCGTCGGCAAGGATCTTGAAGTCGTGCTTTTCCGCCAGCGCCAGCAGGTCCGCCAGATAGTCCCTGGAGGCCACCGCGCCCTGAGGATTGGCGGGCGAGCAGATATAGGCCAGCGCCACCCGGTCCAGCACGTCTTTCGGCAGACTGCCATAATCGGGCAAGTGCCCGGTCGCGGCGGTTGCCGGGACATAGACCGGCTCGGCCCCCACGGTCAGCGCCGCGACGGCATAGACCTGGTAGAACGGGTTCGGCATCAGGATCACCGGCCGGTTCCCGGCCTTGGTTTCCGGGCACAGCGCGATGGCCGCGTTGAACAGCCCCTCGCGGGTGCCGTTCAGGACCATCAGCCGGTCTTCGGCCAGGGTCACACCATAGCGGCGGGCGACCCAGCCGCTGATCGCCGCCAGAAGCTCGGGCGTGCCGTCGTTCGGCGGGTAGACGCCAAAGCCGGACAGGTTCGCGGCCAGGATCGGTCCGACGAAATCCGGCATGGCATGGCGCGGCTCGCCGATGGTCATGGCAATGGGATCGCCCCCGGGGGCGTGGTTGTCGAGTAGCTTCCGCAGACGCGGAAACGCATAGTCTGGCAGGTTCGAAAACCGCTCAGGAAACGCCATTGCTGCCTCAAGGTCGGGGTCTAGGTGCCCCATTTGCGCCGACGATAGCCGGCCACGGCGCTCAGGTCCAGAAAAACCAGCCGCGCTAGGGGCTTGAGCGTTGCTGCCTGTGGCTTTTCTGTAAGGTCGGGACGGTGGGTGGATCACCCACCCTACGCGGTGCGGACCGGGACAGGCCTGCGCACGCGTAAGGTGGGTGATCCACCCACCTACCGCAGCGCCCGTTCCGCCGCCAAGCCCAGCCGCAACAGCCGCGCCTCGTCCCCCGGGCCGGCCATCAGGCTGATCCCGCAGGACGGCTGCGAGGTCGGCAGCGTCAGCACGCAACCGCCCATCAGGTTGCCGATCCGGGTGTTGCGCAGGGCCAGCAGGTTCTCGGTCACGTAGTAGGCGTCGTCGGTCATCAGCCGACCCGTATCCGGCGGCAGGATGGGCGAGGTCGGGACCAGCACCGCATCATATCCGGCCGTCCGGTCGGCCCAGATCGCCCGGATCGCCGTCAACCTGCGCCAGGCCGCAATGTAGTCGATGGCAGAGATGTTCGCCCCCGACCGGAACCGTTCCAGGATGCGGGGGAACATCTTTTGCGGCGCCTGTTCGATGGTGTCGCTCCAGATGCCATAGGCCTCGGCGGTGAAGAGGACAGCGGCCAGGCCCATCGCCTCGGCCACTTCCGGCAGGGTAATCCGGGTGATCGTCGCCCCGCTCCGGGACAGACGGGCGACCGCATCGTCGAACCCCTTGGCGGGCCGGTCGCGCAGGTCGTCAAGGGCGACCGTCTCCAGCACGGCCAGCCGCGCGCCGGGCATCTCTGCCCCTGACAGGTCGGCCGGTTTGCGGCCCTGAAGCGCTGCCAGCAGCAGCCCGCAGTCCTCGACCGAATGGGCCAGGGGGCCGATGGTGTCGAACTTTTCGCACAAGGGCACGGTGCCGGTCAAAGGCAGGCTGTAGGCCGTGGTCTTCAGCCCGACCAGATCGTTCCACGCCGCCGGAATCCGCACCGACCCGCCGGTATCCGACCCGATCGCCGCGGGGGCCAGTCCGAAGGCGACCGAGGCCGCAGCGCCCGAGGACGACCCCCCCGGCACGGCCCGGTCATCGTTCAGGCAGGGCGGCGTCGCGGTGACCGGGTTCAGGCCCAGCCCCGAAAACGCCAGTTCCGACATATGCGTCTTGCCCAGGCAGACCAGGCCTTGCAGCGTCGCCACCTCCAGCACCGCCGCGTCGCGGGTTGGCGTGCGGTGCTTCAGCAGCGCCGACCCCGCCTCGGTCGCCACGTCCGCCGTGTCGAACAGGTCTTTCCAGCTGATCGGCACCCCGTCCAGCAGCCCCTTGCGCAGCCCCGCCTTCGCGCGGGAGGCGGCGGCCATCGCCTCGCCCCGGGCCCGGGCGGGGGTGGTGCGGGCGTAGATCCGGGGGGCCAGCGGGTGGCTGTCGATGGCGTCAAGGAAGGCCTCGGTCAGTTCGACCGGG